>JABFSO010000160.1 GCA_013140555.1 Cyclobacteriaceae bacterium
TAATAAATCTTAACACTTCTTTCGCATAAATGCGATCGTGCTCCGCTCTGTGAAGTGTTTGTAACGCAGAACTGTCTTTACCTGCACTCCAACTATCATATGACAAGGATGGTTGAAATAGTGTGTAAGAAGGTGTTAACACAAAGTCTTCTACTTTATTGATTTCGCGCAGCAGCAAGAATGAAAGCCCCTCAGCGGTAGGATTTAATTCATACACTTTTTGGATATAGGGCAGCGCCTTGTCATACTTTTCAATAGCGGCCAGCAAATACACATTTGCTCTTTCTTCATCTGTTTTGGCAAATTGCAATGTCTGATCGATTGAAATTGCTTTGGTGTATTGCTGATGGCATGCAAAGCGTTTATCAGGTGCATGGGCAAACACCTGTGCTAATTCAAAATTGGCCAGTGCATGATCTTCTTCTGTAAAACTCTTGAAATACAAACTCCAGTAATAGAGAATGTCTTTGTCTTTGATATTTTCAAACGATACGGCAAACAATGATTTAACCTGATCGTAATTGTGATTGTACCACGCTAATCGAATAGCTAAAAAAGCATATCTTTTTTTAAGTTCCTGATTCTTTACTTTTTCGGAAAGCTGAATGGCTCTGGTCATCAGTTCCGTTCTTTTTGGTCCCGCTGAAAAGGTTTCTCTTTCCCATGGATCATCCTGCCATGAATTGAAATATTCACAATTCTTGGCAAAGCGAAGATAGTTGAGTGCATCGTTGTCTTTCTTCTGATACAGGTACTGTATCATGGCATTCTGCGAAGCTTCAACAATTTCTGCTTCTGTTAATTTATAAACAGCATCATAAACAGAATGTACGTCTACCTTGCCGCGGCAATAGTCAAGCCACAACTTTGTATTTGGATCTACATAATTGAGTGGAAACCGATCGGGATTCGGTTCAAAAGAGTTTGTTGAATAATAAAACTCCGAATACAAGTGAAACCCAAAGGCATGTGGATTGAAGAGAGAAATACGTGTATCTTCTCCATGAGGATAATATCCGCAGGCAAAGATGGCTTTACTTGCTGAAATCAGAATAAAAAGAAGAAAGCTCCGCATTGGTAAACTGGTTAAGTTGTTCTTCATCTAAATGAAATAAGGTGATGGTGGTAGTATGGTCGAATGAGATATGTTTTTTCAGTAGCGCGATAGCACCTCTGATCTTTTCTGCATCGATCTCTTCAAACTTTAATTGATCGCCATTGCGAAGATAGGTCTCATTGATTAGTGTATCGCGCATAACGGTGTACCAAAGTGGTTTCTCTTGCTTCAAAAGCGTTTTAAGAATTTGGTTATTGGTGTAGAGTACTTCTGAAAAACGCTCATTGTGGTAAACCTGTGCCCACGAATAGATAGGCAATGCAAAATCCAGATGCAGCGGGTATTTTTCTGCACCATTTAGATAGCTGCTCAATTCATTCAAATCCAAAATGGAATTCTTGCCGGGGTTTTCCAATGGGTTCAATAAGTTGTAGCACATGAGTGTTACTTTGTCAACCGGTGGCACACCCATCTTGTCGGGGTATTTGTATGGATATAAGCGCAGCGTGCAGCTAATTTGTTTTCCCGAAATGGCTTTTAGTTTCTTCAAAAAATAGAAATAGTTATCTTTTGACTTCATCGTCCAATCGCAGTCCATTTGAAATTCCTGAATGATTGTCGTAGAATTGAATTTTTCACTTCTGTATTTTGTGATCAAGAAATTGACATTGTCCGCCAGTATATCCAACTCCTCTTTAGTTGATTTTAGGAATACAATGTTACGTAAGTAAACTGTCGGAACGACTTCTTTAAATCTGCCCACTTGCAGGTAGCGTTCGCCCCAGCTCGTTTTTGCTTCCGGAAAACTCCCCCGTTCTTGGTTGAAGTTTACTTCAAAAAATTTACTGTATATTTTAAGTACGCCAAGCGTATCGCACACCCCAACCTCTTTACTAGAAAGATATGGGTAGCCCTTCCAATAATAGAAAGCGCGCTCTACGGTTTCTACTTTGTGATTCGTACAAGAAACCAGCTGCATGCTTACAACGATTGTCAGTAACCATAAAAATCCAATGAATCGATCGTTCATTTTCTGTTTCTCTTTACTTTTATCCATGTGAAATAGCTTTATAGTCATGTCGTCACTCCAAATCATACACAAAGGTTTCAACTCCCATTGCGGTTAGTTCATGCGAAATGGAAGGTTCGATCTGATCCCAAGTTCCTCCCGCTAGTCCGCACCCGATGCGTGGCATGTGTACAGATGCATTTAGCTCTCTGGCAAAAACACTCACTTTGGTGAGCCCTAATCTTATAGAATGATAACGAACCGGAGGCGTGCCGTCTTTACCGATATGAATGTCATGCTGGCCGATCAGATTGGCAATCCAAAGCGTGGGCTCTACCTGCACGAATTGAACTTCTCCTAACTTAAAATTCTCACCACTTTTTGCCCATGCTCTGTATTGAATCTCGGGCTCCTTCCATTGTTTTGAAAGAGCCAACACAAATCCTCTTCCCCAGCCACCCATATCATTGCATACGTGTACAATGATTTTGTTTCCCTCGGCTATTGGTTTTGTGGCATCTCCTTTTAGATACTTTATTTCCATGTTTGTTATATTTTGGTAAACAGGAATCGGCTTACTCTTGCCATTTTAACTTTCCTAAAATATGATATTTTCTTCGACACTCGGATAAATCCTTATCTTCAAACTGTACGTAAACAAATTTATTGGAATCGTAAAAGCTCCTTACTTTCTTCTGATAGTCTGTTTTGTTTTTGTTGTCAAATAAATAATCAAAGAAACTCGAACAACCATCCTGATCATACACGTCAAATTGAATATCCGTAACTACAAAAGCAGGAAATTCAGCTATTTCTTCTAAGGCAAAATAGGATACTTCGGATACGTTTAGCCTACCCTTTTTACATGGATCGTAAACATGAGTTAAGGTGGTATCTGTTAAGCTCTCAATAAGTAAAGGAATAGAAGATTTACCGCGCTTTATAATTCGCCAGTAAATGTTTGCATCACAATCAATCCGATCCGATTTCATGCCTGGAAGCAATGAAATCAGGCTGTCTTTACTTTTTATGAATTCTGTGGAAGTGCGTTTGGGCTGTGAAGTATCCGCTGTATTGTTTTCTTTAGTCGAGTTATTGGTACAGCCTAAAAAAAGAAGAAATGTAAAGATGGAGAAGTAAGATTTCATTGCCTTTGGATTCATTTTGCCATTCACGCTTAATTTACTGAACGCTAATTGCAGAAAAGCCACAAAGTCGTTAATTGTACGGATATAAATAAAATTATACTTAATCAATTACCTTCATCACCTTTTCCAGGCCACTTTTATTTAAAAGTCCCCGTTTGTTCTGTTCTAAAGTCCATGGATATGTAAATACATGTCCATCGGTATTTAAGTGTGTTTGCCCAACTACCTTGTTATTCTGGTTGTAATAAATAATCTTCTTTACGCGTCCGTTTGTCTCGGCTTCTTTCCACTCATAGTTTGACGTGTTTAGTAAAATTGAAAGAAGCCGCTGGGTCTCTGATTTATCCAAATGCTCGTCAAGCGTAAGCAATCCGCTAAATAGAATTGCATGATCAACGGTTGAAGTGTCCGTTTCCATACTGTCAATTTGCAAGGCTAAATATCTTTTGCTTAGTCCTCCAAGCCCATAGGAAACCTTAACAGGCTCCGGTAAGACAGCAAGTCTTAAAATCACCAAGGAACAAAGGGCTATGAATAACAATCCTATTATTACTGCTTTTTTCATTGATCGTTAGATTTAATCCTAGTTAATTTTTTACTCAACTTTTTTCACATTCTTACCGGTCCAAATCAATGAACATAAGAATAGGGTGCCAGTTGCTACAAGACTGTAACCAGTTATTTTCAAGATGGAATTTGCCATTGAATAATCAGCCGAATGAGGTCCTGTATACTGTTTGAAATATTCCCAGTTGTAAAAAATATTACTACCATAAACGACTAACAACAGTAAACCTATTATAATTTGTCTGAATATGGATTTTGAAGAGTATAGCTTAAGCTTGTCTTTGCAAAAGAAATAAATCACTACGCTTAGAATGATAACAAAATAAAACATTCTCTCTATTTAGATTCACCTGCCATGAAATTTCCCTTTATCAATATCATTTCAATTGTTTTGTGCCTAACTCCATGGCCCAAAAAATCCTTGCTTTACCTGTTATTAAATATTTAGCTACTCCTTAACTCCATTACATTTCATTGAGTACAAACGGTATTTGAATCTCAGTGGTAGAGTTGCCAATCCAAGGCCCCATGACACGAATGGCCTCTACAATATCATCCTGTAATAATTGAATACTTCGTGCGGTGTGTTCCACCCTATGTAGTTTACCGGGACGATTAGTAGAAACGATAAAAGGGTAAATAAGTCCCACTGAATTAAAATTGCTATTCTCCGGCATTGTTGCCTTAATACTTTTAATGGTATTGCGCTCCAACTCCAGCGTGATGATAAATTTAAAATTGGTGTAGGTGTCCATGAGCGTAGATGGAATGGGTAAGTATTTAAGGAATAAATCGCGCGACAAATCATATCCCCCCAAGGGGCTAACCGAAGTTTTTGAATGACCCTCCATAGGATATTTGATATACCATTCTCCACTCTGATCGTCTCTGTCAATACCGCCACTTTTATAGTATGGCGGAACGATCGTATTTTTAAATTCCTCCGTATCGAGATTATAGGTTGCTACAATCTTTCGTCCTGCTTTGTCAGATATACTCCATACGCCAATTGGTTTACCCGATTGATAGCTGCCTGTTTTAATGACCTTTCCTTTATCATTAAAGTACTGCCACAAGCCATCTTCCTGTCCATTCACAAAATTGGCTGTCAACTTTGGTGTGCCATCATAGTAAAACAATTCATACTTACCATGCAGTTTGCCATCCGAAAATTCACTTGCTTTGATAACAGTGCCTTTGGGTGTTTTAGTAATCCATTTACCTGTCTTTATTCCTTGTTTATATTGCCCTGATACAATTTGTTTACCCTTACAGATTAACTCGTAGGTTCCATCCCATTTTTCTTTATCATCTGTTGCAACGTTTACTTTTTCAACACAGCCACAATGAGGATAATCAATTTGTGATTGCGCGCTAGTTTGTTGCCATGCCGCAACCCACAAAATACAAATCAGGTAAATACTGTTTTTCATCATTTTTGATCGATTATGTTTCCCATTTAAATAACAACCGCGTTCAAATTAACACTAAATGACTAATTGCGATTCATATTCCATATCTAAATTTCATTCCTACAACTCATCTTGTTATCTTAACCTAAAAATGAGATTCAAATGAAAACTGCCAATAAAGGTCTTGGATTGTTGCTGTTCGTTTTGTTTCTAATAGCTGCGGGTTGTCAAAAAAAAGAGGCCACGCAAAGCCAGGAAAGAATCCCTTCCTTTCGACTTACGCCAACCGAAAAGTTTGTCTTCAACTCATTTGTAGATTGTAACATGGCCGAGGCATGGATTGGCGATACACTTCGCATCTTTCCGGGAAAGTACGGTGAAGACCCGGTGTGGGGTGATGCAAAAGAACTAAAATATGCCAGTGGCTTACATGCCGATGAAGTGTTTTTAACACCTCGCGAAAAGTTTATCAGTCCAACAATGCCAACCAATACCAAGCCGGGAACACCGGGACTGCATGGTGCTGTTTGGTTTGAAACGGTGTATCAAGATACGAGTGACGTATCGGGGCGAACCTTATACGGTATTTATCACAACGAAAACTATCCCGAAACTTTACCCTTTGATGAAGCTACCGGAATTGGGTATAAAAATGAATGGTGGCCCGAAGGACTTCGCGGCCCTCAATCGGCTGCTGCGGTCTGTCGCATTGGTGTGATGAAATCGACCGATGGTGGCAAGAGTTGGAATAACCGTGGCATCTTTATTGAAGATCTGCAACCTCGCATGATTCTGTTGCCACACAACAAATCCAAAACATTTGCGGGCGGTGTGGGCGATCCTTCTGCCGTTGCCCAAGGTGAATTTCTCTACTTATTTTATGGCGAATACAGTTATCCGGTTGAGTATGATTCTACACGCTACCAGGAAGATGTGGAGTGGAGTGGCCAATGTATCAGCATCGCGCGGATTCACATAAGCGACTTAGACAATCCGGAAGGAAAAGCAACCCGCTGGAATGGTAAAAGTTTTTCGGCTGCACACGATGAAGCCGGATCACCCATCCCATCCCTTCAGATTCCACGCAACGAAGGTGGTGGCGCTGCGTCCATCAAAGGTCAATACCACTGGGGGCCTTCGGTAAGTTGGAATT
>JABFSO010000095.1 GCA_013140555.1 Cyclobacteriaceae bacterium
GTGTAAATGATGCACCACTGGCTATTTGAAAAATAGAGTCGTGAAAAAGAAATCGCTCGGCACCGCTACTTTGCTCACTGAAAGGAGGTAAAGGCTGAGGAAATGTGGTTTTGTAATACGAAACAAAAAGTGGTTTGCCATCTGTGTTTTTGGCTACGTAGCTTTTTCCTTTTGTCAGGTAATTTTCATGTAAAATGCCGCTTGCATTTTCGATCCAGCCGCGCACCGGAAAAATAGCTTCTATCAATTTAAAATAGTACCAACTTCGTTGCGATTCGGTGTGCGTTACTTTGGCGAGCAACAGCCAGGGCTTGGCCGGCAGGTCAAAGGTCAGCATGCCGTTGAGCAAGTTGCCATCATTGGTTAATATTGAATCCTTGTTGGCAAACAATTCACCTTCCCGGTGATTGAACGAAGCCCGGCTTTCCCAACTAATGGTATAACCGGAGGCAGCCGCAATGGAAGTTTTCAATTGATAATGAACTACCATTTTCTTTTCACCCCGAGCCAAATGTAGTTTAAAGTCAACTTCATTTTTGGGGTTGTACCAATGACTGAAATTTAAGCTGGTAATGGCCTGCCCATCTGCTGTAAAAGCCATCAACAAAACTATCACGGTTAGCACATTCTTCATACCATTTACAATTCAAGTTAAAGCTACTATTAAACGATAAATTTAACGAATAGAGTTATTTTTGCGCTCTACAATTTTTTATGGCATCTGTATATACTACTGAAATCGCATCTGACTCTGTTTTGTCCGATAACCCCATTCATCAGCGCTTACTCAAAGCCTATGTGTTGGCGCAAGATCTGGTTAAGGGCAATTTGCTTGAGGTAGGTTGCGGAGAAGGCCGTGGAATTGATTTATTATTGCCAAAAGTGGCCAGTTTCTCAGCTATTGATAAGATAGCTCCGGTGGTAGATGAGCTAAAAAAGAAATACCCTACTGCTTCTTTTGTAAGTGGAAATATTCCTCCGTTGGCAGCTTTTACCGATAACTCTTTTGATTGTGTAGTAAGCTTTCAAGTGATTGAACATATTCAAAATGATGTGGCTTACCTGAAGGAGATACACCGTGTTTTAAGGCCGGGTGGTTTTGCTTTGATTACTACCCCTAATCGACCCATGTCTTTATCACGCAATCCTTGGCACATACGAGAATATACGGCCAATGAGTTAACCCAATTGGCGAAGGGCATTTTTTCAACCGTGGAGATGAGAGGTATTGGTGGAAATGAAAAAGTGATGGAATACTATGAGCGCAACAAAAAGTCGGTGGACAAGATGATGCGCTGGGATATTTTTAATCTGCAATACAAGCTGCCGGCTGCAGTTTTGCGTGTGCCGTACGAGATATTAAACCGAATGAACCGGAACAAACTAAAAGATGGAGCCGATGATTTAGTGAAAAGTATTCATCACACCGATTACATCGTAATGGACGATGCCACAAAAGCACTTGATTTATATTTGACTGTCAGAAAGTAGAAACTCAATATCGTAGCTTACTAAACAACAATATTGTTTGATAGTAAGCTACGATATTTCAAATCCACTAAAATCAACCTAAAATACCCTTTAGAGGTCTGCTTATCACTGATCACCTCGCGGAATAGCTCCTCTGATTTGAAGCAAATTCACTAACCGATTGTAAGCGTCTTCCATTTTCTTGGCAAGATCTTCTTCACCGTTTTCGTAGAGTGTACGCTGCAGCGAATTGAGAATGAAGATATTTCGTCTTAGTTCGCTATTCAATCCATATCCTTCATCGATTAAGAAAGAAGCCATTTCATCGGCACGATCGCCAAGGATTTTTGAAATCTCAATGGCTTTATCTTTCTCGCCCACTTTAAAGAGTAGGTCAACTGTTTCAGGTGTGGTGTAATCGTAATTGATTACTTTATCCGGCATTTTCGCTAAGGAGAAGAGCAGAAGCTTATCAGCTTTTTCCATTTGACCTTCATCAATCAATGCTTGCGCTAATGAGTTGATCGAGCTACGATGATTGACAACAAAACCTCTGTAATCATCGGTGTAATAAACATTCTCATTGTCCAAGCCACGGTAGCGGAATTTGTTCATCATGATATCATAACTTCTTTCAGTATCTACCAAATACTCTCTGTCCTTACGTGGATTTCTTACCGGTAAGATGCGATAGGCATTTCCTTCCTGCACAGCATATGGACTCAAATCAATATTGATCTGCGACATGGAAGTGTGATTTAAATAAATCGGGCGCTCCCAATTGTTAGTTACCAACAAATCAAGTAAAGCCAAATCTTTCTTCTCCAAGCCACCACGAATCAATCGGATTTGCATTTGATCAACCACCAGGCTATCCATTCCTTTCGGGATAATTCCTTTTGCTAAAACAGCTTGCTTATCGATGTTCAGAGTGAATACCTTGCTAGGCACTAGGTTGCGATCGCCATCGCGCAACTGCTTCGTATCTTTTGCTAAAAGTTGAATATACTCTTTAGCATCAATGCTTGGAATTTTGAAATCAGCAAAAGGCAAATAATCATTCGGGCCACCTTGTTGATAATTTTTAGGTGTGAGCGTATAAGGGAAAGGATCTGACTTGTACGCTTTGCGGGTTGTCTGATCAATGTACCAATCAGTATTGTAATAACTCAATACGATCACCCGTAAATCGAGGCGAGCCTCTTCCACTTCTTGTGCGTACCACAAAGGGAAGGTATCATTATCCCCTCCGGTAAAAATGATTCCGTTTGGTGCACAAGAATCTAAATAGTTGGTGGCAGAATCGACTGAGAAGAATCGGTCAGAACGATTGTGATCATCCCAGCCATCTTTTGCCATTAAGGCAGGTGCAGTTAAGCCGATTAAAGTTGCCACGATTGCAGCCGTCTTAGCGTTCTTTATAACTAGCTGCAGACCTTCGGCAATGCCAATCACGGCTAAGCCAATCCAAATGGCAAAGGCATAATACGATCCGGCATAAATATAATCGCGTTCGCGCGGTTCTGTAGGTGGCGAATTGAGGTAAACCACAATGGCTACACCCAACATGATAAAGAGTAATGCCACCACGGCAAAGCTCTTGGTGTCTTTTACTAATTGAAAATACATTCCCAGTAAGCCCAGAATAAAAGGAATCAAGAAGAAGTTATTGCGACCTCCATTTTTAGCCAATGCTTCGGGCACAGATTTAAACCAACCTCTTGGGCCAAGCCAATCGGCACCTTGCTCATCGCTCTCGCGTCCGGCAAAGTTCCACATGAAGTAGCGCATATACATGGTGCCAATCTGGTGCTTAAACATATAGTACAAATTTTGAGAGAACGTAGGCTTTTGACCTTCCTCCAAACCCAGAATATCTTTGTACGATTCTTTATTGTCAGCATTCCACACACGTGGCAAGATAGTTTGCTGATTAGGATCGTAAACGTATTTGAATTTACGATCAGTGATTTCGTATTTGTCTTTTCCTTTTGTGTAAATCGGATCACCATATTCTACGTCAATAATACGGGCAGTATAATAAGGGCCATACAACAAAGGACGACTGCCATATTGCTCGCGCTTTAGGTAACGCACAAAACTCAATGCATCTTTTGGTGCATTTTCATTGATCAGGGTGTCGTAGCTGGAGCGAATAACTACGGTAGCATACGATCCATAGCCAATCAAAATAAAAGAGATTGCCAACAGAAACGTATTCCACACGGGCATGTTTTTCTTGTGTGTATAGAAAATGCCGAACACGAGTGCGGCAACAATCATTAGCGTGAAAACCAACGCGCCAGATCCGAAGAAGAGGCCGAGTGTATTCACAAAGAAGATTTCAAAATTGCCGGCTATGGTTGGTAAACCCGGAACGATAAAGTCATTGATGAACATCACAATCGCTACGCTGATTAGCAATGCAGCAATAATTCCCCATACGCCCGGTTTGAATTTTTTAAAGTAATAAATCAATCCCAACGCAGGCACGGTTACTAAATTCAGCATGTGAACTCCGATGGACAATCCCATCATGTAGGTAATGAGCAATAGCCAACGATTGGCTTTGCTTTCGTCTTCAATGACATCCCATTTCAATACGCCCCAAACAACAAAAGCAGTAAAGAAAGATGACATAGCATACACCTCGGCCTCCACAGCCGAAAACCAAAATGAATCAGAGAAGGTATAGGCCAGCGCACCCACCAAACCGGCACCCATCAGCAACCACGTTTTTTCTTCGGTAATTTCTGAATCTTTGTTGGCACCGATCATTTTACGGCCAAACAAAGTGATTGACCAGAAAAGGAAGAGGATGGTGAAGGCACTCGCCAACACACTCATAAAATTGATCCAATAGGCTACTTTGGTAATATCGCCAAATGCCAGAAAGGAGAAAAACCTACCCATCAATAAGAAAAGCGGGGCGCCCGGTGGGTGCGGCACCTGAAGCTTGTAGGAAACCGCTATAAACTCGCCACAATCCCAATAACTGGCGGTTTCTTCCATGGTTATAAAGTAAACAAGTAGGGCTACTCCGAAGGTAATCCAACCTACCAGGTTGTTCGCTTTCTTAAATGTCATAATTTGTTTGAAAATGAAGTTGCGAAAATAGGGAAATTAGCCCATAGTCTGGGATCAAATTTATGCAGACTTTTGTGCTACCCGTTTCCTAAAACTAGCACCGCAAACGGCTCAAAGGATTAACTTGTTTCCGGTAGAAATTAATTTAACATGGAGGTACCTTTTTTTTCGTCAAGCCGACAGCATCAGGCAATCAGCGATCAACTGAAGATAGCCTTCGATCGGCAACTGCAAGATGGTGCTTTTATACTGGGTGAGCGTGTGCAGGAGTTCGAAAAAGCGTTTGCCGCATTTCACCAAATGCCCCATTGCACTTCGGTGGCTAATGGGATGGATGCCATCTTCATAGCGTTGAAATCGCTGCAGATTGGCCTTGGAGATGAGGTGCTGGTGCCCTCGCATACTTGTTTTGCCACGTGGCTGGCAGTGAGCCGAACAGGTGCAACACCGGTGCCGGTAGAGGTAAATCCGGTCAATTTTACGATTGATACTAATCTTCTAGAGGCCGCAGCTACTGCGCGCACCAAAGCAATATTGCCGGTTCATTTGTATGGGCATCCGTGCGAAATGCCCGCTATTATGGCCATTGCCAATAAAAGAAATTGGAGTGTAGTAGAAGACAACGCCCAATCGCATGGAGCCATTTGTCATCAGAAGCCTACCGGCAGTTGGGGCGATTTGAGCGCTACTAGCTTTTATCCAACAAAAAATCTGGGGGCGTTGGGCGATGGAGGAGCCATCCTTTCAAAATCGGCCACCAACTATGAATTTCATCAGGCTTTTCGAAATTATGGATCGGTGCAAAAAGATGTTCACCAAATGCAGGGTGTCAACTCACGGCTGGATGAATTGCAAGCAGCATTTCTACTTGTTAAGTTGCCTTATCTGGCGCAGTGGAATGCCCAACGTATGGCGCACACAAAAATGTATCATCAACAATTGTCAGGTGTTGGTGATTTGAAGTTGCCCAGCATGGGTGACGAAAACCATCGGCCGGTTTTTCATTTGTATGTGATTCAAACGGCTTATCGCGATCGCTTGAAAAACTATTTGGCAGATCAAGGAATTGGAACGGCTATTCATTATCCAACTCCTATTCATTTACAAGACACTTACCGAGATTTAGGATACAAGGAAGGCAGTTTACCGATTGCCGAAAGACTCAGCAAAACGGTATTGAGCCTGCCGGTGTGGCCGGAATTACAGCCATCTGAAATTGAGCGGGTGACGCAGGCGATTCGTGCCTTCTTTGAACGTTACTTGTAAACGATTATATAGAACACTAACCATAACAAGAAAATCAGGATGTAGGAGCAGGAGACAATCCACCAGGTGGCATTGTTTTGTTTGTGCGTGCGCAACGAGAAAAAGTTAACACCACGGACCATCACCAAAATGTAGAGTACTTCAAACAGGCTGATGGCGCGCAGTGGGTAAGCGTAACGGCTACCCATCATGGTTTGATAATCAAAAAAGTTCATCATCGAAAGCGGGTAGAATGCCCGGATTTCGGGAATGGTAGGATCTGTTTTTACGAACAAGAACCAAAATATTTTTAAGACTTCGGGAAGGATAAAAACAAATTCGGCTGCCATTGCCACACTCCAGCATTGACTAAAAGTGATCCGGTATCCAAACAGGAAGCAGCCCACCCACAATACAAATCCAATAACCGTGAATTTCCAGGCATAAATAAATGGAATCGATAGAAACTGAAGCGTGCTAATCAGTTGAAGTATAGCACCTTCCGGACGATCTTGCAAAAA
>JABFSO010000234.1 GCA_013140555.1 Cyclobacteriaceae bacterium
TTCATCGGTGAGTGAAGGATTGATTTGCAAGCTCTTTTTATAATATTCAATTGCTTTGCCGGCTTCATTGTTTCGAAACAATGCTTTACTCAACATGATCAGATATTCGGCACTCAGCGATTTAGCTTCCGCTATTTCTTCCAGTATCACAATCGTCATCGAGTACTTTGCTTGCAAGAAATACACTTTGGCCAAACTCATTTTGGCTTGTTCATGTTGCTGCTCTTTGTTTAGAATATGCTTTAATTCTACTTCTGCTTCTTCCAGTTTCGAATGCTGAATTAAGGCATCGGCCAGAAGCAATCGTAGCGGATTGTTATCAGGCGAAACCAGCAAGGCACTTCGTAAACCGTTGATGTATTCTTCGTTCATACTAATTTGTAGAAAGTGAGTCAGTTTGATTTTTTAAAATCCGACACAATTATTTTTAGGCAATCATTTTGGCAATGGCAAAGGCAGCGGCAGCAGCAGCGGCACCAATTAAGGTAACGCGCAAAGCTCCTTTCAATAGAGGCTGGCCCGTTAACTTACTTTTTACCAAACCGAAAATAACCAGACAGATTAACGTGATGATGCTGGAGTAAACAAGTCCTTCTTGGGCTGTATCATTAAAGAAATAGGCACTTAAAGGAATGAGGCCACCCAAAATATAACTGGCGGCAATAATGATAGCACTGGTGTGAGCTCTGTTTTTATCAGGTCGCTCAAGGCCGAGCTCGAAACGCATCATGAAGTCCACCCATTCTTTGGGCTTTTTGGCCATCTCGCGGGCTATTTTTTCTTGCAATTCCTCGTTGATGCCGTATTGGGCAAAAATTTCTTTTGTCTCTGCTATTTCAATTTCATGTTTGTGGATAATCTCATCGTATTCCCTTCTTTCCTCTGATTCGTAATGTTCAATTTCAGTTCTTCCGGCTAGGTAGCCACCAAGTCCCATGGCGATGGAGCCGGCAGCAATTTCTGCGAGGCCTGCTGTAATCACTATATCTGTAGAGTTAACAGCACCACTTAGGCCGGCAGCGAGTGCAAACGGAACCGTGAGGCCATCGCTCATGCCAATGACAAAGTCTCTAACTTTTTCGGAGCTTTTAAAATGTTCTTCCATCACTAAAATTTTGATAAAGTTACAAAAAAGAAAACCCTCGAGTTTCCTCAAGGGTTTTGATTGTGAGAAAATTATTTCTGTTAATCTGCAGTGACCGTATATGTCCTACGGAATGTTGTGATTGTGATTGTGTTATCGCAAGTGCCATCACCATAGTCAACCGTTCTTTTGCGGGTGCCAAATCCACCTACTTTTGTGAATTCAACCACGCCCGATACACGGGCAAACTTACCTTCTTTTGCGCAGGCAAAGTCAACAATAATTGGTGTGGTGATTTCTTGTGTAAATGAGCGGCCAGTAGAAGTAGTTCCTTCCAAAGTTCCGGTAATTTTGTATTTGTTATTATCAGGGTTAGCATCGCCAGCTCCGGCAATCCACTCGCGTGTGCGTGAACCGTTAACAGTGATAGATTTTCCGCTGGCAAATGTTACTTTCAAATTCGTAAGCTTGCGGGTAGCTTCTAAGTTGCCGGAGCCATTCTTAAGAATGTCTTTTACTTCAATCGTTCCTTCAATGCTTTTGCTGTTTACCTTATAATTTTCGAATGTGATGGTTCTGTTTGCAGTGCTATCACCCAATATACCAGTGTATTGAATCAAAATTTTACCACTGCGTGTTCGTCCATAAGCACCAGTGCATCCTGTTCCGAAATCAATGGTTAGTATTTTGTTGACTTTATCATTTGTTACCACCGCGCACGCAGGCAATGCTCTTTCTGCACGAGCACCCTTGGCATCAAATTCGGCTGCATAAGATACTTGCGAAGCATCGTCAGCTTCATTATCGCCTACCGCTGCATTCTGAACAGTAGCTTCTTCATCAGCAAAATCTTCAGAGTTATCCTTGCAGGCAACCATGCTGGTGGCAATAAATAGAGTGGAGAGCAATATGCTTTTCCAGGAAAATGTTGTTGAATATGTTTTCATAATAATAGGTTGTTTTTTGCGGTTTAGATAGCCTGGCGGTGCAATGGTTTAATGAAGCGGAGATTATTTTTTCTTGGTTTGAGTTTCAAAGAAAGAAAGTAGCCCATTTAAGATTAGACCTACGTTCGATGAATACATTATTTCCTTATTGTTTTCATTAAAGTTTGAAAGTAGATCGTAGTATTTTTCTTCTGTGATCTTATATCTTTCCATAATTTCATTCTTCAAGTCCGGGTCATTGACTATCTCAAGATAGATTTTAATCTTTTCGTTATCGGCCATCACTTTCACCAGTTTGCGTTTTTCCTTTTCCAATTTCGAGAAATAGGCAAAATTTACCCCCACACCTGTTGTGCTGCCGGCTTTCAGAGGTTTGGTGGTAGAGAGCGTAGCAGATGGGGTGTACTTTTGGTTGAGCCGAAAACCAAGATCCTTTATAATCACCTCTTTTAGTAGTTGGCTTTCTTCTTTTAGCCGGATAAACATGGCTTCGTCCTGATAATTTACGGCTACTATCTGTTTAGCGTAACCAACATACGAAAATATCAATGTATCCGTTTCGGAGGCCATAATGGCGAATACCCCATTTAAATTTGTAGAAGTACCCCGATTCGTTTTTTTTACCTGCACGTTCACTGCGGGTAGGTTATTCAATGTAGCCGAATCTACCACAATCCCTCTGATTAGCTTTTGACCAAATGCTTGATTTTGTGAGTCTAAGGCAAGCACCAAAAAACTAAAAAGAACAAAACAGGTAAGATTTTTCGCAAACATAATTAGCTACATTATGCAATTATAGATGAATGTAGAGATTAAATGGTTTTACATTTTATGCATTATCCTTTGTTAGCCAATTGACCACAGGCAGCGTCAATATCTTTTCCACGGCTTTTGCGGATACGAGTCGTAATTCCGTTTCGCTCTAAAAGATCCATATACATGTTTAAGGATTCATCCGAAGCTTGTTGAAACTCTCCATCATCAATGGGGTTGTATTCAATCAGGTTTACTTTAGATGGAATGATTTTACAGAACTTCAGTAAGGCTTCGGCATGCTCCAATGTATCGTTGATGCCTTTCCACACCACATATTCATAAGTGACCTTGCTTTTTGTTTTTTGGTACCAATAGGCAAGCGCTTGCCCAAGCTCTTCCAATGAGTTGGTTTCATTGATGGGCATAATCGAAGAACGCGTTTTGTTAATGGCCGCATGCAACGAAACAGCCAGATTGAACTTTACGCCATCATCGGCCATTTTCATAATCATCTTAGCCACGCCCACTGTTGAAACTGTAATTCGCTTCGTGGCCATGCCCAATCCTTTTTGGTTGGTGATTTTAGAAATTGCTTCAGTTACATTGGCATAATTGAGCAGCGGTTCACCCATACCCATAAATACGATGTTGGTTAATGGGCGTCCATAAAATAATTCGGCTTGCTCTTTGATAGCTACAACCTGATCATAAATTTCATCTGGACTTAAGTTGCGCTGCCGTTTTAGCTTGGCGGTAGCACAAAATTTACAAGCCAGACTACAACCTACTTGCGAGGATACACAAGCGGTGATTCTTTTTTCAGTTGGGATCAATACAGACTCTACCACCAACCCATCGTGCAACGTTACTGCATTTTTGATGGTGCCATCGGCACTGCGTTGCATCTTGTCTACCTTGATGTGATTGATCACAAAATGGTTTTTCATCATCTCCCGGGTTTCTAGGGAGAGATTTGTCATTTGATCAAAGCTCTTTGCCGATTTGATCCACAGCCAGTCATACGCCTGCTGCGCACGAAAGGGCTTCTCGCCTTGTTGCACGAAAAAAGCTTTCAGCTCTTCTAATTTCAGTCTGCGAATGTCTCGTTTGATTGATGTTTCTTCCATAATTTATTTTACCCTCGAAAAAATCTTGACCTCACAATCTTTTAGTGCGTTGTGAATTTTAAGGGTCGACTCCGTCACTTCATCAATAATGAAACGCTGCGTGATTATCCCCGATTTTTTGTCTTTCAAAAATAATTCATTGCCTTTTACATCGTATTGAAAGGAAGTCATGCCGGTGCCTTTCTTTTTGCCAACAGAAAAAATGCCTTCCTCTCCGGTTCCTTTTTTATCAAAGCGAATCAACTTCGCTACACCCGTTTGAGTCGATCCCATCGATTTCTCTAATTCCTTTTCAGTTTCACTTTTTTCAAACTGTGCTTTCAAACAAGTTTGGTCATCCGTCAATTGCCAAGTGCCAATAATTCCTTGACCATAAATGGTCCCGCTTAACCCTAATACAAAAAACAAAACAAGTGCTTTCATAAATTCAGTGTTTAAATATTTCTAAAATTTATAGGTTAGTGAAGTTACTAATCTTCGAATTTCAGTGCGGACTACGCAAAATTAAGCTAATTTGAGCCAACAACTTTGCTATGATTCGAATTCTGTTATTCCTTTTCCTCATCGCGTTAGCAGCCTGCGAGCGCCCCATTCCCGAAGACGAAAACTTCCTTCGTCACCTTCTTGAACGGAATGAGTCCAAATTTCAGGCCACTCTTTCCAATGACAGCCTCGAAGTTCAAATTATTTATACCCAAATCATCCGAGATTCCCTGAATAGACCAAGTTTTAAGTCTTTTTACTATCACGTAGATTCTACTCACTATTTTTATCCGGCCAGCACTGTCAAATTGCCTCAAGTATTGTTGGCTTTAGAAAAGCTAAATGAGCTGCGAGCGATGGGATATTCAATCGATAAATATTCTCCGATTTATCACGATAGTTTGTACGAAGGTCAACTGTCTGTTAAGATGGATACAACAGCTTTAGATAGCATTCCTACCGTTGCGCACTATGCTAAAAAGATCATGGTAGTTAGTGATAATGATGCCTTCAATCGACTTTATGAATTTGTAGGGCAAAAGGCAACGAATGAAAAGATGTGCGCAAAAGGTTATAATGTTCGGTTTTTGCATCGACTGGAGCGACCACTTACGCCTGATCAAAACAGACATACGGAGGCTATTCGATTTGTGAGAAACGACACCGTTTTGTATCAGCAACCAATGTTAGTCAATAGCGATTCCATTCGGGCTCCGAGGAGGGTATTCAAAGGAAAAGGTTTTATTCGGAAAGATTCGATCATCCAACAACCATTTGATTTTACCTATAAGAATTCATATCCTTTGCAGGAACAACAAGAAATCTTGAAAGCCATTTTATTTCCCGAGGCGGTTGATGCCAAACGCAGATTTAAACTGACTGCGGACGATCGGCAGTTTGTTATGAAATACATGTCACAGCTACCACGCGAAACGCAGGAGCCTTCTTATTATAAAGACACAACGCTTTACGATGCCTATTGTAAATTTCTTTTGTTTGGCGATGATCAGACACCCATACCATCTAACATTCGAATCTTTAATAAAGTTGGCGATGCGTATGGCTATTTGATAGACAATGCCTACATTGTAGACTTTGAGAATGGGGTTGAGTTTATGCTCTCGGCTGTGATCAACACAAACACCGATGGAATTTATAATGATGGCAAGTATGAATACAAAACCATTGGCTACCCATTTATGAAAAATTTAGGACAAGTAGTTTATGATTACGAGCGTAAGCGGAAACGGAAGAATAAACCCGAACTTTCTGAGTTTCGAATTAACCGCTAGGCAAATGGATTTTAAGGGTTCAATAAAAATTTACTTGCACATACCATCACTTTCAACGAATTTTCGAACTTAACAATTTTAAAAGCTATGCAAAAAGCAAATGCCATTATCATCACAGCAGGACATTTAGATTCTTCAAACGGAAAAACTGCGCATGGACTTATTAGGGGTACCGAGCGTTTCAATATAATAGGCGTAATCGATGACAAGCATGCCGGCAAAGATGCTGGCGAAGTACTAGACGGTAAGAAAAGAGACATTCCCATTTATGCAACTATAGAAGAGTTTGCCGCTATGAGCAAAGAGAAAGCGGTGTACGGAATTATAGGTGTTGCCACCAAAGGTGGAGTTATTCCCGATTCGCTTCGATTGATTTTAAAAGACGCATTGGTGCATGGATATAGTTTGGTAAATGGCCTGCATGAGTATATTTCAGATATTACCGAACTGGCAGATTTCGCCAAATCAAGAGGCTTGGAAATAATTGATGTGCGCAAGCCAAAGAAATTTAAAGACCTTCATTTTTGGTCTGGAAAAATAAAATCGGTGCATTGTCCTAAGATAGCCGTGTTGGGCACCGATTGCGCGTTGGGAAAAAGAACCACAGCGCGTTTCTTAGTACAGGCTATGCGCGAAGCCGGTTATCGTGCCGAGATGATCTACACCGGGCAAACCGGATGGATGCAAGGTGCGAAATATGGTTTTGTTTTTGACAGCACACTGAATGATTTCATCTCCGGTGAAATGGAACATGCTATCGTGCAATGCTGGGAAGAAGCCAAACCCGATATCATTTTCATTGAGGGACAATCCTCACTTCGCAACCCAAGTGGCCCAGCCGGGGCAGAATGGATTGTGTCAGCAGATGCTACCGCCACCGTTTTGCAACATCATCCCGGTAGAAAAAAGTATAAAGGATTGGAGGATTATCCGGCCAATATTGCCGACTTGAAAGATGAGATTGAATTGATTAGAATTTATGGATCACCCACTGTGGCTGTAACGATCAACACACATAAGATGGCAGAAGCGGATGCCAGAAGCTTTGCGGCTCAAAAAGAAAATGAGTTGGGTATTCCCGTCATTCTACCTTTAGAAGATAGTGTAAGTCGATTAGTTCCTATCTTTAAAGACATGATCGAAAAGTCGATTGCGCAAGTGTAAAGGTTACTTATCTCAAATGAGTAAATTTGTTTTATGATAGACATCACAGAAATACGAAAACTAAGTGTCGATGAAAGAATCGAGATGGTAGAAGCTATCTGGGATAGTATTGCAGAAGATACTACTCCTTCTGATTTGAAAATTTCTGTGAAAGAGAAAGAAGAAATTTTAAGAAGATTCGAAGAGTATAAGAGTAGTGCAAAATCAACCTATTCATGGGAAGATGTTGTGATGTATGCAAAAGAACCTTGAATACGATGTTGAATTTACATTTCATGCAAGAGAAGATATTCGTGAAATTGTGCTTTGGTATAGAAATGAAGTTGAAGGGCTAGAGGATCGATTTTTGATTAGTTTAAAATCATCAATTGACTTAATTGCACGAAATCCTACTAATTATCAAGTCAATTTTGGAGTTATTCGATCTATTTTACTAAACCGTTTTCCTTACAGAGTCTATTATTTCATCGAAGAAAAGGTCATAAAAATTTTAGCAGTAATCCATCTAAAAAGAAGCCCAAGGTATATCCGTAAAAGACTCAAATGAAATGGCCATTAAGAAAATGCTACAATCAACAATATGCTTTGTTTCCGGCCATTCCTTCGCTTGCAGCTGGACAAGCAATGTGACCTTAAAAAATAAATTGTAAACAAATGAAAATAAAATCCATCAAAATCTGGTCTGCTGATTTAGGTAACACCAAACCATACACCATCGCTTTCAAAACCATCGATGAAGTTCTCAACGCTTTTGTTGAAATTGAACTAGACAATGGCATCACCGGAATTGGTGCCGCCAATCCAAGCGAATATGTCACAGGCGAAAGCTTCGAACAGTGCCAAGAGGCCTTACAAGAAAAGAATCTTCACTTCCTTTTAGGCAGAGATATTCGGGAGCTAAACCAACTCACATTTGAAGTTACCAACAAGTTTCCGGCTAACCCTGCCGCCCGTGCTGCTATCGATATAGCATTGCACGATGCCTTCACTAAATATTTAGGAGTTCCACTCGTAAAATTCTTAGGCCAGAAAATTCATTCGTTACCTACTTCCAATACCATCGGTATTAAAAATGTGGAAGAAACATTGAAGGAAGCCCAAGAGTATGGCGAGCGCGGCTTCACGGTTCTAAAAGTGAAATTGGGTAAAGACGTAGCCGAAGATATCGAGCGAATCGTAAAACTCCGCGAAAAATTCGGTAACAAGTTTGTCATCCGCATTGATGCCAACCAAGGATATAATGTTGCTCAAACCATTGAGTTTTACAATAAAACCAAACATCTCGCAGTAGAATTAATTGAGCAGCCACTGCCCGCCAAGGCCATTGATGAAATGCGCACGCTGCCCGATGAAATCCGTCAGATATTAGCAGCCGATGAATCGTTGCTGTCTCCAAAGAACGCGTTTGAATTGGTGAAACAACCCAGAGCTACCGGAATTTTCAACATTAAGTTGATGAAGTGCGGTGGCATCAGTCAAGGCTTAAAAATTGCCGACATCGGTTTGAATGCCGGTGTTGATCTCTTTTGGGGTTGTAATGATGAAAGTATTATCAGCATCACGGCAGCGTTGCACTTAGCTTTCGCTTGCGCGAATACCAAATACATCGATTTGGATGGAAGTCTGGATTTAGCAAGAGATGTAGTTAAAGGCGGGTTTATCCTGAAGGATGGTGTGATGTATTGCTCTGATAAGCCAGGACTTGGAGTAGAGAAAGTATAACTTCATTTGAATAATAGAGCGTTTCTAAAAACTTTTTGTCTCAGTTTTTTCTTGAGATGATGAACTGAAGTTTTTAGAAACGTTTTTTATTGACGTTCGGCCAATGCCATTATTAAATCGGCAACACTAGTTAATTGCCGGTCGCCTAATTGCCAGATGGTTTTTTCTTTGGCCTGTATCTGAATAACGGTTGCTGCACCTTCTTGCACTTCATACCCGCAACGTGCCAATGCATTTTTAGTCCACAGATAAGGATAACCCTCGCCAATCAATTGGATAGGTTTATTGCGATGTGCCTCGTGTTCTATTTTTCCAGTTTTTAAATCAAACCCTTTGAATTGAAAAACCTCATCAAACGATCCATTTAACACTAAATCTTCCGGAATTCCTGAAACGACTTTCTTATTTAAAGTAGCAAGCCAAATCCAGTCGGCAGTTTGTAAGGCCAAATCCAATTCGTGGGTACATACCAAAATGGCTTTTCTTTCCTGGCGAGCCAACTTGCGAAGCAGATTCATAATTTCTACCCGGTTATTTAAATCCAAATGGGCAGTGGGCTCATCCAACAATATAACCGAAGTTTGTTGTGCTAGCGCTCGGGCAATCATAACCAGTTGCATCTGGCCATCGCTCAATTGATAAAGACGTTTGTATTTTAAATGCCCTATCTGCGTAAGCGCAATAGCTTCTTCAATAATGCGATGATCTTCGTCTCGCAGCGAAATATTCCAACTTAAATGGGGATACCTTCCGTATGCCACTAAATCATAAACCAACATGTTGGTGGCCGTGATACGATCAGTAAGAACGAGCGAAAGCTTTCCCTTCTCGATTCCCTTCAGTTCGCCCCCGAGGGGTTTCTGCAATCCTGCCAGTGTTCGCAACAGAGTCGATTTACCTATGCCGTTTGGCCCCATAAAGCAAACCAATTCGCCTTCCCGCAACTGAAGGTTCAGATCTTCCAGCAAAACAGATTCTTCGCTGTTCGAAGCATAACCAACAACTAACTGATTAGAAGTGATCATACGCGAACTTGTTTATTGGAAATTACCATACTAATTACCAAAGGAGCGCCAATTAGAGAGGTGATAGCGTTCAAAGGAAGCACCTGTGCACCTCCGGCTAGGTTACTCACCATATCACAAAAGAGCAGGAGGGAGGCTCCTGTCACCATTACGAAAGGCAGCAAAATTTTATGATTGGTAGTAGGAATGATTAACCGAACCAAGTGTGGTACCGCTAGGCCAACAAAGGCAATAGGGCCACAAAATGCCGTTACCCCGCCAGTTAGCAATGCTGTGGCAATCACGATCCAAAAGCGCGACCGACTGGTGTTGATTCCCAAATTGGTGGCATAATTTTCACCCAGAAGCCACACATTCAATGGTTTTTGAAGAAAAAAGGCAATACCAAGACCAATGAATGTAATAATGGCCAGCACCTGCACCTCGCCCCAGTGAGTGCTCCCTACGCTTCCCAGCGACCAAATCAAAAAAATCTGAAGATCTTCGGCTTTGCTCAGAAATTGTAAAATTCCCACCAATGAAGAGGTGGCCGCGCTAATCATTAAGCCGATGATCAATAATGAGGTATTGTCTTTTACGAACTTTGAAATAAAGATCACAATCAGTAAAACGATGCTTCCACCTATACTGGCTGCCGTAGCAACGCTCCAGTTGCCAATTAAATTAGACCCAACACCCGTTGATTGACCTATCAGAATAACAATGGCCACTGCCAGGCTGGCACCCGAGCTGAGGCCAAGCACATCTGGTCCGGCCAGCGGGTTTCTAAACAAGCTTTGCATCATCAACCCTCCGGTAGCCAGAGCCGAACCAGCCAAAATGCAGGTTATTGCCTTGGGCAGCCGAAATTGCCAGATAATATCGCTAAAGGTCGAAGACTCAGATCCGAATAACGAAGAAAGAACAATATTTAACGGAATGGAAATGCTGCCCCACGCTACATCGGCAACCAGCAAAAGGCAAAAGAGAAAGCCCAAAAAAAGCCCGCGTGACCAAAATACAGTTTCATTCATCTTTTAAAAATCTTCGAAAAGTACTGTGATTTGGCGGCTTGGCCAATCTTTACAGTTTTCTAATCGGATGGAATTTTACAGCCCGCAATCTTACCAGATTTGATCATCTTTTAAAATTTATGAACAATTCGCTAATCTCTAAATCATTCATAATGAGCTTTTTAATTTGATTTTTTTGACAAAAACCAAATTCCTTATCTTTTTTTGAATTGCCCACTTGGTAACTAATCTTATGTTCCTATCTTTGCAGTCCTTTTTGCGGTAGGAAAGCCGCAAATTGCTTTAGAAACAAGTAAAACGGTTTGAATCATGCCTGGAATATTAGGACGTAAAGTAGGAATGACCAGCGTTTTTGGCGCTGATGGCACCAGTATCTCGGTTACTGTAATCGAGGCAGGTCCTTGTGTAGTAACACAAGTCAGAACTCCCGAAGTGGATGGCTATAAAGCTATTCAGTTGGCATTTGGCGACAAAAAAGAGAAAAATACCTCTTCTGCCATGTTAGGTCACTTCAAAAAGGCTAACACCACCCCAAAAAGAAACTTAGTTGAGTTCCGCGATTTCACATCAGAATTTGATGGAATTGCACAATTGGGCAAAGAAGTAAAGGTAGGCGATGTTTTTGCAGAAGGCGATTTCATCGATGCAGTAGGCACCTCAAAAGGTAAAGGTTTCCAAGGTGTTGTAAAGCGCTATGGATTTGCTGGAGTAGGTGGCCAGACTCACGGTCAGCACAACCGCTTAAGAGCTCCCGGTTCAATGGGTAATGCCTCTTTCGCTTCACGTGTAATCAAAGGAAAGCGTCTTCCTGGCCGCATGGGTGGCGAGCGCGTAAAGACTGTCAACCTGAAAGTAGTTAAAATTATGCCTGAACAGAATTTGATCCTGATCAGTGGATCAGTTCCAGGCGCTAAGAATTCAACGATAATCCTGCAGAAATAATGGACATAGCAGTTGTAAAATCAAGTGGCGAAACAACAGGCCGCAAAATAAACCTCGATCAGGAGGTTTTCGGAATTGAGCCGAATGATCATGCAATTTACTTGGATGTAAAAAGCATTTTGGCCAACCAACGTCAGGGTACTCACAAGTCTAAACAACGTAATGAGATCTCTGGTTCGTCAAAAAAGATCAAGAAACAAAAGGGAACAGGTGGCGCTCGTGCGGGTAACATTAAAAACCCTCAATTCAAAGGTGGTGGTCGTATCTTCGGTCCTACGCCTCGCGATTACTCGTTCAAATTGAATAAAAAGGTAAAAGACTTAGCTCGTAAGTCAGCTCTTACATACAAAGCAAAAGAAAACTCAATCTCTGTTTTAGAAGACTTCGATTTCGCAGCTCCTAAAACCAAGCAATACTTAGCTATGTTGAAGTCTTTGTCTCTGAATGACAAGAAGACTTTATTCGTTATTCCTGAAGTAAAAATGAACATCGTCCTATCAGGAAGAAATGTTCGCAATTCCAAAATCATCACTGCTTCTCAGATCAATACATTTGACTTGATGAATGCTGATCAATTGGTTTTAGTTGAAAGCTCTCTTAATTCAATCAACAACATCTTAAAATAACAGCAACCAATGAGTATATTAATTAGCCCCCTGGTTACTGAAAAGGTATCTGCCCTCAACGAGAAAGGCAAGTATGGATTCATCGTGGATTCAGCTGCTAATAAAGTAGAGATCAAAAAGGCAGTTGAAAAAATGTATTCAGTTAACGTAGAGAAAGTTAACACCACAAATGTATTAGGAAAGAGCAAAGTTCGCTTCACCAAAGGAGGAACAGTAGCTGGTAGACGCCCGAATTACAAAAAGGCGATCGTTACTTTGGCAAGTGGTGAAGTAATTGATTTTTATAGCAACGTTTAATTAGATAGTCGAGATGGCACTACGAAAACTTAAACCAATCACAGCCGGCACGCGTCACCGCTTGTCACCTGTTTTTGACGATGTAACGGAATCAACTCCCGAGAAGTCGTTGGTGGTTACCCTAAAGAAAACCGGAGGAAGAAACAGCAACGGCCGCATGACGATGCGCTACATCGGTGGTGGTCATAAGCAAAAATTGCGCTTGATCGATTTCAAAAGAGATAAATTCGGCATCCCTGCCGTTGTGAAGTCAATCGAATACGATCCTTCAAGAACAGCGCGTATCGCGAAATTATATTATGCGGATGGTGCAAAAGCTTATATCGTAGCACCTCAGGGATTGAAAGTCGGTCAAACTTTAGTGTCAGGCGATAATGTTGCCCCTGAAGTAGGAAATGCATTGCCTCTTTCTAAGATTCCAGTAGGTACTATCATTCACAATGTGGAAGTAAAACCAGGACAGGGTGCATCCATTGCACGCAGTGCCGGTTCATTTGTTCAGTTGGTGGCTCGCGAAGATGTGTATGCAACTTTGAAGATGCCTTCAGGAGAAATGAGAAACGTATTAGTGAGATGTATGGCGACAGTAGGTGCTGTTTCGAATGCAGAACACATGAATGAAAGCGTAGGTAAGGCAGGTCGTAGCCGTTGGAGAGGAGTTCGTCCTCGCACACGTGCTGTTGCGATGAATCCAGTAGATCACCCGATGGGTGGTGGTGAAGGTCGCGCTTCTGGTGGTCACCCACGTTCAAGAAAAGGCTTGTTGTCGAAAGGCAAGAAGACTCGTCATCCGAAGAAATACTCCGATGGTTTAATTATAGCTAGAAGAAAGAAATAATATGGGAAGGTCAATAAAGAAAGGTCCGTATTTGGATGCCCGCCTTGCAAAGAAAGTGCAGGTTATGGAGCAGTCTGGAAAAAAATCGGTAATCAAAACGTGGTCACGCAGATCTACGATCACGCCAGATCTTATCGGTCATACCTTTGCGGTTCATAACGGGAACAAATTCATTCCGGTATATGTAACGGAAAATATGGTAGGCCATAAGTTAGGTGAATTTGCACCTACCCGTACTTTCAAAGGTCACAGTGGTAACAACAAAGCTGACGCAGCTAAAAAATAATTCCTGATCATGGAAACAGTAAAGAAAATAAAAGGGTCAGTAGCGAAAAGGGCTAAAATCAAAGCCGTAAAAGAGGCAGCCAAAACAGGCCCTTCAACAGTTTATTTGCACAATGTTCCAACCTCTCCTCGTAAGATGAGATTGATCGCGGACATGATCAGAGGCGAGCGTGTAAATACAGCTTTGAACATCCTAAAATTCGACTCAAAGCATCCTTCAGCTAAAATGGAAAAATTATTGCTTTCAGCTATTAGCAGCTGGGAAGCAAAAAACACAGACGTGAAGTTGGAAGAAGCTGATTTGTTTGTAAAAGAGATTTTTGTAGG
Organism: Cyclobacteriaceae bacterium; assembly: GCA_013140555.1. Taxonomy (GTDB): domain Bacteria; phylum Bacteroidota; class Bacteroidia; order Cytophagales; family Cyclobacteriaceae; genus ELB16-189. The sequence continues at coordinate 13,929 of JABFSO010000234.1, forward strand.
AGGAGGTCGCATTTTAAAGCGTCTTCGCCCGGCACCACAAGGTCGTGCGCACCGTGTGAGAAAAAGATCCAACCACGTAACATTGGTAGTAGATCGCATGCCTGCAAAAGCAGAAGGAAAAAAGACTGTAGCAAAAGAAACTGAAAAATAATGGGACAGAAGATTAACCCCGTAGGTTTTAGATTAGGTGTCGTACGCGGCTGGGATTCAGCTTGGTATGGTGGCAAAGATTTCTCTGATAAGTTGGTGGAAGACCACATGATCAGAAAATATGTTGACGCGCGTATTCAGAAAGGCGGAATCGCGAAAGTGGTTATCGAGCGCAGCACTTCCAAACGTATTACAATTACAATCCACACAGCTCGTCCGGGCGTTGTGATCGGTAAAGGTGGTACTGAGGTAGACAAAATCAAGGAAGAGTTGAAAAACTTGACTAAGAAGGATGTTCAAATCAATATCTTCGAAATAAAGCGCCCTGAGTTAGATGCTCGTCTGGTTGGTGAGTCAATCGCTCAGCAATTGGAGGCCAGAATTTCTTACCGCAGAGCAATGAAGCAAGCAATTGCCTCAACCATGCGCGTAGGTGCAGAAGGTATTAAAGTAAAATTGTCAGGTCGTTTGGCAGGTGCTGATATGGCTCGCACAGAGCAATACAAGGAAGGTAGAATTCCTTTGCACACACTTCGTGCAGATATTGATTATGCAATTTCTGAAGCGCAAACGGTATATGGTAAGATCGGTATCAAAGTATGGATCTTCAAAGGTGAAGTTTACGGTAAGCGCGACTTGTCTCCAAACGTAGGAATGGTGAGCAATACAGCCGGTGAAAATAAAGGCGGTGCACAACAAGGTGGTGGAGACAGAAGAAGAGGAGGCAACGATCGTGGAGGCAGACAGGAAAGAGGCGGAGATAGAAATGATCGTGGTGCTGGTGGAGACAGAGGCGGTGATAGAAAAAGAGGCGGTAAAAGATAAAATTTTAAGGTAGCTGAGTTATGTTACAACCGAAGCGTACGAAATTTAGAAAGATGCAGAAAGGAAAAGTGAAGGGAATGGCCACGCGTGGTCACCAAATCACTTTCGGATCATTCGCATTGAAAGCATTAGAGCCAGGCTGGATAACTGCACGTCAGTTAGAGGCTGCTCGTGTGGCTGTTACCCGCGCTATGAAGCGTGAAGGTCAAGTTTGGATCCGCATATTCCCGGACAAACCAATTACCCGCAAACCTGCTGAGGTTCGTATGGGTAAGGGTAAAGGAGCTCCGGAATATTGGGTAGCGGTGATTAAGCCAGGAACAATCCTGTTCGAAGCAGGTGGTGTAACGATGGCTACCGCGAAGGAAGCATTAGCGTTGGCGGATGGTAAAATACCATTCAAAACGAAGTTTACTGTACGTAGAGATTACGTAGAACAAGCAGAGAAAAAATAAGATCCTTCGGTAACGAAGATCGAACCAAAAAATAGTAAAGAGATGAAAAACACCGAGATTAAAGTATTGACTCCGGAAGAGTTGAAAGAGAAAATCGGAAGCGAGCAAGAAAACCTTCGCAAAATCAGATTTGCACACCAAATATCTTCTATTGAAAATCCAATGAAGATCAGAGAAGCGCGCAAATTGGTTGCTCGGTTGAAAACTGAATTGACAGCAAAAGAATCAAAAAAATAAATTTTCATGGAGACGGAACGTAATCTAAGAAAGGAAAGAGTTGGCCGGGTCACCAGCAATAAGATGACTAAGTCAATCACGGTTGCAATCGACAGAAAGGTGAAGCACCCGATCTATGGAAAATTCATGAACAAAACCACGAAGTTCATGGCTCATGACGAGAAGAATGAAGCCGGTATCGGTGATATCGTACGCATCATGGAAACTCGCCCTTTGAGCAAGAGCAAGCGTTGGAGATTAGTTGAGATAGTAGAAAAAGCAAAGTAACCATGATACAAACCGAATCAAGGCTAACCGTAGCCGATAACAGTGGTGCAAAAGAAGTTTTGTGTTTGCATGTATTGGGCGGAACCCGCAGACGCACAGCGAGTGTAGGCGATAAAATTGTGGTAACTGTAAAGTCTGCAATTCCTACTAGCCAAATTAAAAAAGGAACAGTATCGAAAGCGGTAATTGTTCGCACCAAAAAGGAAATTAGAAGAAAAGACGGTTCATACATTCGTTTTGAAGACAATGCCGCGGTATTGTTGAATCAGCAAGACGAGCCTCGTGGAACCCGTATCTTCGGACCTGTTGCACGCGAATTGCGCGAAAAGCAGTTCATGAAAATCATTTCATTAGCTCCTGAAGTATTATAATCATGGAAAGGAAATCAAACAAGCAGCAAAAGCTGCACATTAAAAAAGGCGATACCGTAAAGGTGTTGGCAGGTGATGATAAGTCAAAAACAGGTACTGTTCTTGAAATCATTGCTGATAAAAACCGTGCGATTGTAGAAGGTATCAATATCATCACAAAGCACCAAAAGCCAACAGCCGGCAAGCCAGAAGGTGGTATCAAAAAGACAGAAGGAACAATCCACATCAGCAACTTGATGTTGGTAGACGGAGCAACTGGAAAACCAGTACGCACCGGACGTAAAGTAAATGCCAAAGGCAAGCTTCAAAGATATTCTAAGAAAACAGGTGAATTTATAAAATAATGGCAACGCCCAGATTAAAAGAGAAGTACCTCAAGGAAATCGTGCCCGGACTGAGAGATAAGTTTCAGTATAAGTCGGTCATGCAGGTACCTAAAGTCGAAAAAATTTGCATCAATAAAGGTATTGGTGCAGCGGTAGCTGACAAGAAATTGATTGAAGTGGGCGTAGAAGAGCTTACTACTATCTCTGGCCAAAAGGCTGTTTCTACCAAATCGAAGAAAGATATTTCAAACTTTAAGTTGCGTGGCAATCAAGCCATTGGAGCTAAAGTTACCCTTCGCGGAGATCGCATGTACGAATTCATGGACAGATTGATGAATGTTGCTCTGCCACGTGTTCGCGACTTCAAAGGTGTAAATGACAAAGGTTTTGATGGTCGTGGAAATTATACACTGGGTGTAAAGGAGCAGATCATCTTCCCTGAAATCTCCATTGACAAAGTGACCAAAATCAATGGTATGGATATCACATTTGTAACAACCGCCTCTACCGATGAAGAAAGCTACGAGCTTTTGAAAGCATTCGGTATGCCTTTCGTAACTAAAAACTAATAGCATGGCAAAGTTAGCAGTCATTGCAAGAGATAAGAAGAAATTGCGCTTAGTAGAGCGCTATGCAAAAAAACGTGCCGCTTTGAAAGAAGCAGGAGATTGGGATGCCTTGGATAAACTTCCAAGAAGCTCATCAAAAGTTCGTTTGCACAGCCGCTGCAAGCTTACAGGAAGACCTAGAGGATATATGTCAAAGTTTGGCATATGCCGAAATCAGTTCCGTCAATTGGCGAGCGATGGTAAAATACCAGGCATCACCAAGGCAAGCTGGTAGTTAGAGTACTATTTTATTGGTTGCTGAGTACCGAGGTCGTTTTTACAACGAAACCGGGTAACAGTTTGGATAACTAAAATTGTTATTTATCTTTGCAGCCCCGTTCAAAAAGATGGGGCTTGCTTTTTAAAGAAAAGTGAAATGAAGACGACAGATCCTATCGCAGATTATTTAACCCGGTTGCGCAACGCCATCAAGGCGCGTCACCGCGTGGTAGAAGTGCCTGCCTCTAACTTGAAGAAAGAGGTCACTAAGGTGCTTTTCGACAAAGGCTATATCCTTAACTATAAGTTTGAGGAAACAGCTAACAAACAAGGCAGCATTAAAATTGCATTGAAGTACAATCCGGAAACCAAAGAATCGGCTATCACGAAATTAGATCGTGTCAGCTCTCCTGGTCTTCGTCAATACAAAGGAGCGGATAGCCTGCCTAAAGTATTGAACGGATTAGGTATTGCGATCCTTTCTACTTCAAAAGGTGTAATCACCGATAAAGAAGCAAAGGCGCTAAATGTAGGTGGTGAGGTTTTATGTTACATCTACTAATCGAATATAGAATATGTCACGTATAGGTAGACTTCCGATAGAACTTCCAAAAGGTGTAACATGCACTTTTAGCGAACGCTATGTGACCGTAAAAGGTCCAAAAGGCGAGCTGAAGCAAATTATTGATCCTGATTTTAAAATTACCTTCGAAGAAGGCAACGTGTTGGTGCAAAGACCAACAGAACAAAAGCGTCATAAGGCCATGCACGGATTATACCGGTCATTGATTGCCAACATGATTGAAGGTGTTAGCACTGGATACAAAAGACAATTAGAGGTAATCGGTGTAGGTTTCAAAGCTTCTGCTCAAGGTAACGTTCTTGATCTTAGCTTAGGATATTCACACAGTATTATCATGGCCATTCCTTCAGAACTGAAAGTTCTTGCTACTCAGGAAAAAGGTCAAAACCCAATTATTACATTGGAAGGCACTGACAAACAGCTAATTGGTCAGGTAGCTGCCAAGATTAAATCATTACGCAGCGTGGAGCCTTACAAAGGAAAAGGTATCCGTTACGTTGGAGAGTTTGTTCGCAGAAAGGCTGGTAAAGCAGCTGCTAAATAATAGTAGACTATGCCAAATATTAAGAATAGAAGATTACGCATTAAGAAAGGTATCCGCAAGAAAGTGGAGGGTACCACTGCACGTCCTAGACTTACCGTGTTTAAGAGTAACCGCGCTATTTATGCACAGGTTATTGACGATACGAAAGGACACACATTGTTGGCAGCATCATCAAAAGATTTGTCGAAGGATGGTGGAGTTACATTACCTGTCTCTAAGTCTGTAGGACAGAAAGTGGCAGAAAAAGCTTTAGCGAGCGGTATTCAAGAGATCGTTTTTGATCGCAATGGATATTTATATCATGGTAATATCAAAGCTTTGGCGGAAGGTGCCAGAGAGGGTGGTTTAAAATTCTAAAAGCATGACACAAAGTAACGTCAGCACAGTAAAAGCCAGCGAAATCGACCTTAAAGAAAAGGTGGTTGCCATTCAGCGTGTAGCAAAGGTGGTTAAAGGTGGTAGAAGATTCAGTTTCGCGGCTATCGTAGTAGTTGGAGACGGTAATGGTGTGGTTGGATACGGACTTGGCAAAGCCAATGAAGTAACCGATGCTATTACCAAAGGAATTGATGATGCTAAGAAGCATTTGGTAAAAGTTCCTATCATCAAAGGAACTGTGCCTCATGAATCTCTCGGTAAGTTTGGCGGTGGTTTCGTGTTGTTGAAGCCGGCATCTCCTGGTACTGGAGTTATTGCAGGTGGTGCGATGCGTGCCGTGCTAGAAAGTGCTGGAGTTCACAACGTATTGGCAAAATCAAAAGGTTCATCAAATCCTCACAACGTGGTAAAAGCTACTTTCAAAGCGCTTACCACCATGCGTGATCCTCAAACGATCGCTCGTAACAGAGGAGTTTCATTGTCAAAAGTATTTAACGGATAAGCGTCATGGCAAAAGTGAAGATTACTCAAACTCGCAGCATGATTAAAAGACCTGAAACTCAACAGTTGACTATCCAGTCATTGGGTTTAGGAAAAGTAAATCATTCAGTAGAGGTAGAATATACTCCTCAGATTCAGGGGATGGTAAAAAAAGTTAGTCATTTAGTGAGCGTAACAGAATTATAAAATGAAGCTGCACACACTTAAACCGGCAGAAGGTTCGGTAAAAACAAATAAGAGATTGGGCCGTGGCCAGGGTTCTGGCGGTAGCACAGCAGGTCGTGGACACAAAGGTGCTCAGTCCCGTTCTGGTTACCACAAGAAGTTCGGATTTGAAGGTGGTCAGATGCCTTTGCAAAGACGTGTTCCTAAGTTCGGGTTCAAGAACAATGACAAGGTGTACTTTAAAGCAATCAATTTAGATGCTTTGCAAGAATTAGCACAAAAGACCAATGCCTCCGCATTAAACATCCAGTTAATGGTTGAAAACGGTATCGTTGGCAAAAATGATAAAGTGAAAATTTTGGGAAGAGGCGAGTTGAAAGCGAAAGTGAATGTGGAAGCACATGCATTTTCTACAACAGCCACCAAGGCAATTGAAACAGTAGGCGGAACAGCTACAACAGTTAGATAATGAAGCGCTTCTTTACAACCATAAAGAACATATTTTCGATCGAGGATCTTCGTGTTAGAATTCTCAATACGATCGGATTCCTAGTCATCTTTCGTCTGGGTTCCTATATCGTATTACCTGGCATCGATCCAAACCGATTGAATGGAAATCAGGGTGGAATTTTCGATTTCTTAAATACCTTCTTAGGAGGATCATTTAGCAGAGCATCGATTTTTGCGTTAGGCATTATGCCTTACATTTCCGCATCGATTGTTGTGCAGTTGCTTACAGTAGCTGTGCCAACATTCACCAAAATGCAGAAGGAAGGTGAAAGTGGCAGAAAGAAATTGAACCAGTGGACACGGATGCTCACAATCATCATCACCGCAGCTCAGTCTTATGGATACTTAAGAGCTACGATCAATCAGGAAGCAATTATCAGTCCTGGTATGTTCTTCACTATATCTTCGATGATGATCATCGTTGCAGGCACGATGTTCTGTATGTGGTTAGGCGAGCGCATCACGGATAAAGGTATCGGTAATGGTATTAGCATGCTCATCATGATTGGTATCGTTTCTCGCTTCCCTGCAGCAATTATACAGGAAGCAGATACGAAAGGCTTACAAGGCGGTTTAACTTTAATTCTAGAGTTTCTTGCATTGTTCTTCGTTGTTGTCGGTGTGATTGCATTGACTCAGGCGGTGAGAAGAATCCCGGTTCAGTACGCAAAGCAAGTAGTAGGAAATAAATTGTATGGCGGAAAGAGAGATTTCATTCCTCTCAAGTTGAATTCTGCAGGTGTAATGCCTATCATTTTTGCTCAGGCGCTCATGTTTATTCCTCCGCTTGTAGCTCAGATTTGGAGAGATAGTGATGTTGGTACATATGTAGGAACAACGTTTTCTGATCCTACATCATGGCAGTATAACTTCTTGTTTGCATCATTAATTATCATTTTCACATTCTTCTACACAGCTATAACTGTTCCTTCGAATGATATCGCTGAAAATTTGAAGAGAAATGGCGGTTTTGTTCCTGGTATTAAACCAGGAAAACAAACAGGCGAATACATTGATAGCATTTTATCAAAAATAACTTTACCCGGTGCATTGTTGTTGGCGGCTGTTGCCATTCTTCCAGCTTTTGCTGTGATGTTTGGTATAACGCAAAACTTCGCATACTTCTATGGTGGCACTTCACTATTAATCTTAGTAGGTGTTGTGTTAGATACGCTACAGCAGATAGAAAGCTATTTGTTAATGCGCCACTACGAAGGAATGATGAAATCTGGTAGAGTAAAAGGACGTTCTCAGTTTGCTGCGGCTTGAAATTGAATGGTTCAATACAAGACGGACAGTGATATTCAGTTGATTAAAGAAAGTGCTCAGGTATTAGCCCGAACACACGCGGAAGTAGCGAAGGCCATAAAGCCGGGAGTGAAAACGAACAAGCTGGATAAAATTGCCGAGGAGTATATAAGAGACCACAATGGAGTGCCTTCTTTTTTGAATTATCATTCATTCCCTGCATCTCTCTGCATCTCTGTTAATGATGTAGTGGTTCACGGGTTTCCGAGTGATTACGAATTGAAAGAAGGAGACGTTGTTTCGATTGATTGCGGTGTTTTGTACAAAGGCTTTCACAGCGACTCTGCTTACACTTATCCATTAGAAGGTGTAAAGGAGGATGTTCTGAGGTTACTGGATAGAACGCTTGAATCACTTTACTTGGGCATTGCTCAGGCGAAGGCGGGAAACCGAATCGGAGACATTGGATTTGCTGTTCAAAATTTTGTTGAACAGTTTGGTTATGGTGTAGTAAGAGAGTTGGTTGGGCACGGAGTAGGCAGAAGCTTACATGAAGATCCGGAAGTCCCCAACTATGGAAAGAGAGGAAAAGGACCTAAGATTCAGCCGGGAATGGTTTTTGCCATCGAACCGATGATCAACATGGGTACGAAAAAGGTAATTCAGGAGCGGGATGGATGGACGATCCGAACGCAAGACAAGAGACCTTCGGCACACTTTGAGCACATGGTGGCGATTTATAAAGATCGCACAGAAATATTGACGACACACGAGTACTTAGAAGAGAGTTATAGTTTTAAATGGCGAAACAAAAGTCGATAGAGCAAGACGGAACAATACAAGAGGCGCTTTCCAATGCAATGTTTAAAGTGCAACTGGAAAATGGTCACGAAGTATTAGCTCATATTTCAGGTAAGATGAGAATGCATTACATACGCATTTTGCCTGGCGATAAAGTGAGACTGGAGATGTCTCCATACGACTTAACAAAGGGCAGGATTACGTTCAGATATAAATAGAGAAGACATGAAAGTAAGAGCATCAATAAAAAAACGGAGCGCTGATTGCAAGATCATCAGACGCAAAGGCAAGTTGTATGTGATTAACAAGAAGAACCCACGTTATAAACAAAGACAAGGATAATTATGGCACGTATAGCTGGTGTAGATATTCCGGATAACAAAAGAGGCGAAATCAGCCTTACCTACATTTACGGGATTGGACGTAGATCCGCCCAAAAAATACTTACTCAAGCGAATGTGTCTTGGGATAAGAAGGTAAAAGATTGGAATGATGAAGACTCAAATGCCGTGCGCGCAATAATTGCAGAGCAATTTCGCATTGAGGGTTCGTTACGTTCTGAGGTTCAATTGAGCATCAAACGCTTGATGGACATCGGTTGCTACCGTGGGCTTCGTCATCGCAAAGGCTTGCCTGTGCGTGGACAGAAAACCAAGAACAACTCTCGTACGCGTAAAGGAAAGCGTAAGACGGTTGCGAACAAGAAGAAGGCAGTTAAAGGCTAATTAATTTAAAAAACTATAAACTTTTCGTATGGCAGCACCTGCAGTTGAAAAGAAGAAGGACAAAAGTAAAAAGCGCGTTGTAAATGTGGAGGCCATTGGCCAAGCACATATTCGCGCCACCTTCAACAATATTATCATTTCTATGACCAATAGCACAGGGCAAGTAGTTTCCTGGGCTTCGGCTGGAAAGATGGGCTTCAAAGGCTCTAAGAAAAACACTCCGTATGCAGCTCAGGTAGCCGCTCAAGAGTGTGCGACTAAAGCATTTGAATTAGGCGTGCGTAAAGTGGAGGTTTTCGTAAAAGGCCCTGGTGCTGGTCGCGAGTCTGCTATCCGTAGCATTCAAGCTTCTGGAATTGAGGTAACGATCATTAAGGATTTTACTCCTATTCCGCACAACGGATGCCGTCCTCCTAAGAAAAGAAGAGTTTAATTTCAGTAATAAGAAAGAATAAATCATGGCAAGGTACACCGGTCCAAAAACAAGGATTTCCAGAAGGTATAATGAACCTATCTTTGGCGACAGCAAAACGTTGGCCAAGAAAAATTATCCTGCTGGCCAGCATGGTAAAGGCAAAAAGCGCAAGCAATCTGAATATGCTGTGCAGTTGGCTGAAAAGCAAAAGGCAAAGTTTATCTATGGAATTTTAGAGCGTCAGTTCGAAAACACTTTCCACAAAGCTTCTCGCAAGAAGGGCGTAACAGGAGAAGTGCTTCTGCAAATGCTTGAGTCTCGCTTGGATAACACAGTATACCGCTTAGGAGTAGCTCCTACACGTAGAGCAGCTCGTCAGTTGGTAGTGCATAAGCACATTACCGTAAACGGAGAAGTTTTGAACATACCTTCAGCGTTTTTGAAACCTGGTGATGTAGTTGCTGTACGAGAGAAATCAAAATCGTTAGAGGCAATCAATAACTCACTTTCGATTCAAGGTGCAAAGAAGTACAATTGGTTAGAGTGGGATTTAAAAGAAATGGAAGGTAAGTTGATAAACCTGCCTCCACGTGAAGATATACCGGAAAATATCAACGAACAGTTGATTGTCGAGTTGTACTCTAAGTAATAGTTTCAACATTAATTTAAAACGAGTATGTCAATATTAGCATTTCAAATGCCGGAGAAAGTAGTGATGGAAAAGTCTGATGACTTCCATGGCTTCTTTACTTTCAAACCTTTGGAGAAAGGGTATGGAGTAACGATCGGTAATGCATTGAGAAGAATTTTATTGTCTTCGTTGGAAGGATATGCGATCACTGGAATTAAAGTACCAGGTGTATTGCATGAGTTTTCTACCATCGAAGGTGTGGTTGAAGATGTTGCAGAGATTATCTTGAACTTAAAGCAGGTTCGCTTCCGCAAGGTGGGTGAGTCGAATGAAACTAAGGTTGTTGTTTCTATCAAAAAGCAAAAGCAATTTAAAGCTGGCGATATCGCGAAGTTTACTTCAGGTTTCGAAATCTTAAATACTGAGCACGTAATCTGTAATTTAGATGAAACCTCTCAGTTTGAGATTGAATTGATTATTGAAAAGGGCCGTGGCTATTTGCCTGCGGAAGAGAATAAGCCAAATGAGCAAGTATTCGGGTTCATTCCGATCGATGCCATCTTCACACCTGTGAAGAATGTGAAGTACAGTGTTGAAAATACCCGCGTTGAGCAAAAGACTGACTACGAGAAATTATTGATTGATATTGAAACAGATGGTTCCATTCACCCTGAAAAGGCGCTGGAAGGAGCAGCTTTCATTTTGATTCAACATTTCCGTTTGTTCTCTGATAAATCAATCGAATTAGAGACAACGAAAGACAGCGAAGTAGAGCAAGTAGACGAGGAGATGTTACACATGCGCAAGTTGTTGAAAACACAATTGCATGACTTAGATCTTTCTGTTCGTGCTTACAACTGCTTGAAAGCGGCTGAAGTGAAGACTTTAGGCGACTTAGTAAGATTGGATATTTCTGATATGATGAAATTCAGAAACTTCGGTAAAAAATCACTTGCTGAATTAGAGCAATTGGTAGCCGATAAGAATCTGACTTTCGGAATGGATTTAGCAAAATATAAATTGGAAGAAGACTAGTCAAAGCAATTTACAATTGACAAGAAATTCTGAGTTAATTAACTCAATATTTGTCAACTGAAGATTGTTAACTGCAACTGGATTTTTAAAATAGAGTAGAATGAGACACGGTAAAAAAATAAACCATCTTGGCCGTAAGTCAGCGCACAGACATGCGTTGTTATCCAACATGGCATCTTCGCTGATCTTGAACAAGCGAATTACAACAACAGTAGCCAAGGCAAAAGCATTGAAAAAGTATGTAGAGCCCTTGTTGACCAAGGCAAAGAATGACACTACACACTCACGCAGAACAGTGTTTTCATATCTTCAGAACAAAGAGTCTATTAAGACTTTGTTTGGTGAAGTAGCTGGAAGAATTGCAAACCGTGCGGGTGGTTATACTCGTATCATCAAATTAAGCGAGGTTCGCCAAGGTGATGCAGCTGACATGTGTCTAATGGAATTGGTAGATTTCAATGATTTGTATACCAAAGAAGGTGCAGAGAAGAAGGCAAAAACACGCAGAGGAAGAAAGAGCAAGAAAGAAGAGGGCGTGGAGGATGCGAACGTTGTAGCTGAATCTGCAACTGAAGAAAAGCCTAAAAAGGCAGCTAAAAAGACCAAAAAAGAAGAATAAGTGACTTCTTTAAAATATAAAAAAGGGATTGGACATCGTTCAATCCCTTTTTTATTGTCTCATTTCCAACGAGTGCAGAAAGAATTAATTCAATTCGATAGCAATCAATTCTCACTCAAACTATTTTTGTCAACCTCAAATTACAACCAACTTGAACGGAAAAGCATACTTACTATTAGCTGATGGCCTTCTGGTAGAAGGACGTGCCATTGGCAAGCGTGGAACCAGTGGTGGCGAAATTTGCTTTAACACGGGTATGACTGGATACCAAGAGATCTACACCGATCCATCCTATCATGGTCAGATCATTGTTAATACCACGGCACATATCGGTAATTATGGAACTGTTGAGGGCGAGAATGAATCTTCAGCTACGCATATTCAGGGAATTGTAATCAACGAATTTTCAGACGATTTCAGCCGTAAGACAGCAAAGCAAAGTTTACAGGAGTATCTTGAGAAAAACAATGTGGTCGGCATAGCTGATGTAGATACCCGAAAATTGGTTCGTCATATCCGCAGCAAAGGAGCGATGAATGCAATCATTTCATCGGAGCTAACTCCGGAGCAACTCAAACTTGAGTTGGCCAAAGTTCCATCTATGGACGGTTTGGAGTTATCGTCAGTCGTAAGCACGCAGAAATCCTATTTTGTTGGAAATCCTTCCGCCTCGATTAAAATAGCTGCACTCGATGTAGGTATCAAGAAGAACATTTTATTAAATCTTGCTGAGCGCGGATGTTACATTCAAGTGTTTCCTGCCAAGTCTTCCTATCAAGAAATGGCAGCTTGGAATCCGGATGGCTATTTTATTTCAAATGGCCCTGGCGATCCTTCTGTCATGGATTATGCTGTAAAAACAGTAAGAGAAATTTTGAATGCAGACAAGCCAATTTTTGGAATTTGCCTGGGTCACCAACTACTGGCATTGGCTGCCGGGCTTTCAACATTTAAAATGCACCACGGTCACCGAGGATTGAATCATCCGGTTAAAAATCTGATTTCCGGCTTGGGGGAAATGACTTCACAAAATCATGGATTTGCAGTGAAGAACGAAGGGCTTGATCAACATCCGGAAATTGAAGTGACTCATATTCACTTAAACGATGGAACCATCATGGGCATTCGACTGAAAAACAAAAAAGCGTTTTCAGTTCAGTATCATCCGGAAGCATCGCCCGGCCCGCATGATTCAAGGTATTTGTTTGATCAGTTTTTATCCATGATCCAATAGCCTATCTAAATCTTAATTCTAAAATCTAAAATCTAAAATCAACTTATGAGTTTAATCGAAAGCATCCACGCCCGTCAAATTCTTGATAGCCGTGGTAATCCAACAGTAGAAGTAGATGTATTTACTGAGTCAGGTGCGTTTGGTCGTGCCGCAGTTCCATCTGGTGCATCAACCGGTTCGCATGAGGCCGTTGAGCTTCGCGATGGCGATAAGAAAAAATACATGGGCAAAGGCGTATTGAAGGCGGTTGACAATGTCAATACGAAAATTGCTGCAGAAGTGGTTGGATTTCCTGTTTTCGATCAATCGTTGATTGATAAAATCATGATCGAATTAGATGGCACTCCGAACAAAGGAAAGTTGGGTGCTAATGCGATTTTAGGTGTTTCATTAGCTGTCGCGAAAGCTGCAGCCATGGAAGCAGGTCAATCATTGTATCGCTATATCGGTGGTGTAAATGCAAACACACTTCCGGTGCCGATGATGAACATTTTGAATGGTGGTAGCCACGCAGATAACTCGATCGACTTTCAGGAATTCATGGTCATGCCGGTAGGTGCCAAGACTTTCTCGGAAGCATTGAGAATGGGAGCTGAGATTTTCCATACGCTGAAAAAGGTATTGCACGATCAAGGCTTATCAACTAACGTGGGCGATGAAGGCGGTTTTGCTCCGAACATCAAATCAAATGAAGAAGCGATTGAGATTGTATTGAAGGCAATCGAGAAAGCTGGTTTCAAACCTGGATCGGATGTGATGATTGCGTTGGATCCTGCAGCATCAGAATTCTATGATAGCAAAACCAAATTGTATACATTCAAAAAATCTTCAGGCAAAAAATTGAAGCCATTGGAGATGGCCGAGTACTGGACCAATTGGACAAAGAAGTATCCA
>JABFSO010000087.1 GCA_013140555.1 Cyclobacteriaceae bacterium
AGAGGTGCAACGTAAACATTTTTTGAATGTCTGGTTCAATGCTGAGAAAATGAGGACGCAATACAAAGAATAACAAAAGCCCAATTAGTAATGCACTGATAGAAATGATTACGGCTTCTACTATAAACTGAGTAACCACATGGCTTCTCATTGCGCCAATTACTTTTCTAATTCCTACTTCGCGTGTCCGCTTTAAAGATCGCGCTATGGATAAATTGGTATAGTTGAAACACGCTGACAAAATGACTACAAAGCACAAGCCTCCAAAAACCCAAAGAAGTGTACTTCCCAACACGGGCCCCATTTGATTGCCCAGGCTATCTCTGAACATAATGTTCGAGAGAGGTTGAAGGTCTAATTCAATGTGCGTATTTTTTACAGATGGATCTTCTCGTTTGCTCAGTTGATCCAAATTTGTTTTGAGCAAAGGGATGTTAGCATTTTGTGGTAAAACGAGATATACCCAGGTATTCCAAACATTATCCCATGCCAATTCATTTTCAAGTGCTTTCGTGTCAGTTTCTCTTGTGCTGAGTGATCCCAACATCTCAAAATGAATATGCGAAAAGAAAGGTGGCTCTTTTACGATGCCGGTTATTGTATACGATTTATCATTATTGAGGATAACCACTTTTCCGATTGCTTCTTCGTTGCCGAAAAGCTTTTTAGCAGCGGTTTCGGTGATGATCATTGAAAAAGGCTCTTTCAATGCTGTTGCTGCATTTCCATGTAACAACTCAAATGAAAAAACCTTAAAGAATGAGTCGTTGGCCCAGAAGCCATTGAGGGGAATGATTTTTTCACCCACTTTCGCATCGCCTTGAAACCCACTTTGAAGAATGGCAACTTCTTCTACACCTGTAAACTCTTCTTTAATCAAGCGACCTGCTTTCAGTGAAGTGGTTGCCATAAAGTTGTTGCCTTTATCGCCTAGGTATTCATAGCGACTGAGGACGCGATGAATCCTATCGTAGTTGGTATGAAACTTATCGTACGAAAGTACATCCGACAAAATAGCGATCAGTACAAGTCCGACCGACATACTTACCGCCAAACCGATGATGTTAATAGCTGAAAATAATTTGTTCCGCACAATACTGCGGCCTGATGTTTTGATGTAGCTGCCAATCATAATCCAACTGATTAAAAGGTTGATAAATTCCGGTTTGCGAATGGTGTAAAGACGAAAAAATTTAATGACATCAAGAGTATAAATGATCCTCGCTTTGCGAACACCTTTTTCTTTTACATGTCGGTCAAAGTATTCATTCAAGTCACCTTGCAAGTCTTCGAGGAGTTCGGGCTTGCAATACCATGCCAATAGTTTTGTTGCCCAAGCCGGTGGTGCTATTTTTTTAATTTCCTCCACGCTAAATCCTTTTCAAGGTTAGTTCTGGAATCAAACTCCAATATTGATCGCGCAATTCTTTTGATTTTAGTAGCGCAGCTTTGCCGGCATTCGTTACTGTGTAATAGCGTTTTCTTTTTCCACCGCGTGCGTTCGTAGCTTCACCCAAACTACTCTTCGCCAATCCTTTTTCTTCTAAGCGATTGAGCACAGCGTGTACGACACCTAACTTTACCGAGCGCTTTGTCTTTTTTTCAAGATCATCACAAATTGCCACACTATAGGCTTCGTTCACCATCGATGCAATGGTTAGCAAAACCAATTCTTCAAACTCGCCCAAATTTGTTCCTTTCATAAAAGTGTACTGTATTAATTACGTAAATGTATGTAAAATAGTTTTATATTCTTATTTTGTATGAAAAATGAGCATTACCTATATTTTTACAATGCAGGTAAAGATTTATTAACCTTTGGCGAGAAGTTTTCGGGAGAAGAATAGCAGTGGAATGCCGTAAACGGCAATCATAGCATAAGCCATTATTTCATAGCCTTTCGAGACCAAATCAATAATTCCTACTTGTGCTAATAGTAGCGAAGCAGCCAATGCGGCTATCGAGATATACGCTTTTGACATTTTCTTCATCGGCTGGCCACTTCGAGCAGTCACTTCTTTTTCAATACGATGAATGAATGCGTGAATCATGCCTGTGGCAGTTTCTACTAGTGTCCAACCCACCACGATTCCAAAAATTACAATCATGATCGGATGAAAAGGTGCGAGCATCGTCAGCCAAGGCACTGTTCCTGCCAGCACATTTTTATCGGGGTAATAGGCAAGAATTGCAAAATAGGTGAGGAACCAGGGAATGGTCATCAATAATCCGGAAATGATTCCGGCAATGATGCTTTCGCGTTTTGTTTTAATTCCGCTATAGGTGAAGAAGGAGGCAGGATAAACGGCTAAATTATATCCTACATATAAAACTCCGGTCCAGATCAATAAACCGATAGAAGGAGCTTCGGGAAGGTAACTTGTATCCCAACGAGAGAATACAGCTAAGATGGAGTCGCCACGGGTGCTAAAAACCAGTACGGCAAATAAAATATAAGCTGCAAATAGGGCGATTGTGCCGATGGTTTCCAGTTTGGCAATTACTTCATCGCCTTTGTAATTCAGGAGTCCTACCAATGATACAATTAATAAAACTCCAATCCATTTGTTGAAGCCTACGGTTTCATATAGAATTTCGCCAGCAGCAGCCGCCATGACGGCAATAATCAAAATGGCCAGCATCAGATAGACAATCTCATAAATGATCCATCCGCGACCAATCATTTTTTTGAGAAGAGATTTGTAGTCGTACACGTTCCATTGACGGCACGCTTCAATCGAAAGTATCGAGATAAAAGAGAAGCCCACAAAAATAGCAAGTCCGCTAATCCAGCCTCCAGCGCCAAATTTGCCCCCATATTCTACAATTTCACGGCCGGTGGCATAACCGCCACCAATTAAAACAGATTGAAGAATGATGCCGGGAAGTAGTACCCTTTTGAGCGAAAAACCATTTTGTTTTGAGGGCATTTTTAAGGTGGTTTAATGTTTTACAGCATGGAAATATAAATGTATTGACCGATTATCTGAACAGCCGCTGTTAATTGTTATTGATTTACTTATTGAAGGATAGTTGAGTTTGTACTGAGCTTTTGTTTGATCTTGGATAGAATACGAAACAGAAAGAATTCACAGTTTTTTTCGATTAAAATCTTATTGTTATTTATTTATAAGTTACCAATGACCGAAAAAAACGATTAAATTTGAGATTCTTTATCCCCCATTATGAAAAGTAGATTCCCCAATCTCTTGCTTCTTGCATTTTTATTGGCAAGTGCATTAACTTTAAACACAACATTTGGTCAAACAGGCCCTGGAGGTGTAGGTAATTCTGGAGGTACCAGTGGCCAGCCTCGAAATATTCTTTGGTTAAGAGCCGATGCTGGTGTTACCCAATCAGGTACGGTAGACGCCTGGGCAGATCAATCAGGCAATGTGCAAAATGCATCTGGGGCAGGAGCAACAAGACCCTCCTATGTGGCATCAAATGCAAATTTCAATAATCTTCCATCTATCAACTTTGCCGCTACGGGAACCAACAAACACTTGGTTATCGCTGATAATGATTTGTTAGATAACACAACCGGCTTTACACTCTTTACTGTTTTTCGCACAAACCTTACAGCAAGCGATTATGGCCTTATTTCCAAGAGAACTTCCGCTGGGGTAGATCAATCATATATGATGTGGGTGAGTGGTGGACAGTTAGCATCTAGAGCGGCATCAAATTCAATTTCTGGCGGAACAATAAATAACACAACAACTTATGTTGGAAGTACCGTATTCAATGGTAGTACTTCAACCGTTTCCAACTTTATTAATGGAGCCAGTGCTTCATCAGGGGCAGCTCCAACTTCTATTCCAAACAATGCTTCCAACCTATTCATCGGTACATTTAATGTTGGAGGGGAGACGAGAAACTTAGACGGTCAAATTTCAGAAGTGTTAGTTTACACGAGCACGCTGAATGCAGCTCAACGACTTATTGTTGAAAACTACTTGGCATCCAAGTACAATTTAACCATCACTGGAGATGTATTTAGCGGAGATGCAAGTGGTTTTGACTTTGAAGTAGTAGGAATTGGTCGCTCATCAGGTGTAACTCACACAGAGGCTAATTCAGCAGGACTTGTATTATCCACGTACAATGGAACTTTGGATAACGATGGCGAATTTTTATTGGCTGGCCGTGCGGCAGGCAACAATTCAGTAGTTAATTGTGCGTGTACCGGATATCCCGGAACAATTCAGCAGCGCTGGGGAAGAACATGGTTTATCGATAAAACTACGGCAGGTGCATTAGATGCATCTATTGCTTTTGATTTTAGCGATGGCGTTGGAGGGTTATTTCCTCAAGTGAAGAACGATTATGAACTTCTTTATTCAAGCGATGGTGGAACGACATTCAGTATTGTAACCATTCCATCTGCAGACAAATCAATCAATGGCGACAAAATGGTGTTTCGAGTTCCAAATGCATCTCTATTAGATGGTATTTACACTTTGGGAACAACGAATTCAACTCAAAGCCCTGTGAACGGATTAGCTAACAAAACGTGGTATAGCTATCAATCCGGAAATGCAAATGATCCGCTAGTCTGGACATTAGATGGAGGAGGAACTCCTTTATATGTTAATCCATCTGCACAGGTACCTGGTGCGAGTGACAACGTAGTGATTTCATCAGGTAAGACAATTACAGTTACGGCAGATAATTTTACGATAAATAATTTGGAAGTATATGGCACTCTTGACTTAGGGCAGTTCAGTGGGCATGCAACTTCTTCAATAGCGGGAACGGGCCGCATACGTTTTGCAGGCTCTGTTTCAAACCTTGACAACTTTCCTTCTGGTGTTACAACAGCATTTGCGAATGCTACCACTGGAGGAACGGTTGAGATCTATGGTTCAAGTACCTTCTCATTAAATCAGACCAGACTGTTCAATGATTTAATTATAAACAAAACAGGAGGTGTTGTTTCATTAAATGCAAACTATACAATGAATGGGGATTTCACCATGAATGCAGGCGAGTTTAGATTTGGAACAACGTCATCCACCTTAATTGTTTATGGAAATAACCTAATAAATTCAGGAACAACATTATCTGTTGCTAACGCAAACGTTCGTCACCAATATGATGTGTATGGAAACTTCACAAACAATTCAGGCACAGTTCAATTTACCAATCGGGTTGCTGCAAACTATACAGCAGAAGCTACAGATGGTATTGTAGATTTTAATTTATTAAATGATACCCAAAATCAGTCCATCACTTGTAACGGAGTTACGCGTTTTTATCGAATCGAAATTGATAAGGGTACGGACGATACCTATTTGGCAACATTCACTGCCAATAACTCAGCCAACTTCTTACTGTTCGGATTTTCAAATAATGATGATCCTGCAACTGCTCAATTAGCCTCATCAAACAACTCCTTTGCTTTGTTGAGAGGTACTGCTGAAATTACTTCAAATGTTATCCTTCCAGTACTCAGCAATGGAGGAAATTACAATATTTCTGCTGGAGCTATGCTTTGGGTAAATGGTGGAACTGTGCAGAAAAATAATGGAAACTCAACAGTCCCTTATGGAAAATTGAAAGTAACAGCTGGTTTGTTTGAGTCCAGAGTTAGTTCAGGTATTACCACCCGAGACAATGGCACAATTATTATCGAAGGTGGCACAGTTAACACAAATCAAATTCGAACTTCAGTTTTGGGAGCTTCGAATATTGGTGGCTATGTGCAAACAGGTGGATCTGTTACCGTAGATGGCGGAGGCCCCGGAGGAACAAGTTTGGATTATTATGTCTTTAGCTTAACATATTCGGGTAACGTATTCCAAATGTCGGGTGGAACATTGACCGTGAAAGGTTCTCGAACTGGAACAGGTGGCACAAGAGGAGCTATTTTCATCAATAGCGACCCCGCCAATGTAAGTGTAACAGGTGGATCAATCATTGCCGAGATTAGCAATGGAAATCCGTATGTGATTACCTCTCGAATTCCTTTTTGGAACCTGATCTTAAGAAATACTTTTGATACGACTCTTCGAGACATTGATTTGTTAGGTGGAACTTCAGGTCCATCAGGAGGAGGTGCCAGTGAAATTACATTAACAGCCCAGAATCTGGTAGTTAGAGGTGGCCTGACTATTGAAGCATTTGCCCGATTTGACCACAATGGTCGCAATATCAATATAGCCGGAAACCTTACTATCAATGCAAATGCAGACTTGATTTTTGACCAAGTGCTTGCCAACGGCAGAAGAAACACAACCACTTTCGATGGAACGGATAACGCTACATTGTCATTTTTAAATAGAATAGATGGAAATGGAGAACAACGCTTTTGGAATTTTGTCATCAATAAACCATCTGATAAAACTGTAAGCCTTGCTTCTGGAAAAACAGATCTTACAGGAAGTAATAACAATTTGTTGCGAATTGATGGTGCGGCTTTTAAACTCCTTTCGGGAACCTTAGATCAAGGATTCCATAGCGTACGAATGTTTTGCGATACAGTTTTGAATTATCAAACAGTAGGGGTGTTTAATGGAGCAGCTACAGGAAGTGGAACGGTGGCAAATGATCGCAATGACATGATCAAATTCAGAGATGACAACACCCCCACCACTTTGATCACTACCAGCAATGCTGTGTTTGGCGTAGTGCGTTTAAATAGTGGTGACGACCCATTAAGATTGAGCAGTAACCTTCGAATTCAATTCTTACAATACCTATACGGAAAAATCAATTTAGGTACATATCGTTTAACCATCGACCGAATGGTCGGAGCTTTAACAGGCGCTGCATTACCGCCTAATGATGATCAGGCAGATTCGCTTGGATTGCAACTCAGAAGATTTAGTGTGGAGGATATGTTTTCTACTTCAGGTAATAGCTCAGACGGAGGTTTAAGCATTTATGTTCCTGCTGGCACAGCCAATGGAACGCGTTTTGTGTTTCCAATTGGTTTAGGAACTACAGCGAATGACGGAGCTAATACGCCTGGAACTGATAAGTATACACCTGCTACGGTAGTAGTAAGTAATGTTGTGGATGATGGATATATCATTATTAATCCGGTAAATGAAGTTTTGCAAACAACGAACCTATCAGGTGGAGCAGATATATTGAATTATCATTGGAGAGTACGGCATGTAGGGTTTGCAACTTTACCAACTGTGAGATATCAGTTTACCTACAATGTTTCAGATGTTGGGGGCTCAGAAGCTGCTTACGTACCAGGCAAAGTTTTAGATGTAAATCCATTCACACGGTCTTCAGAAGCTGGCTTTGTTAACACAGCAGTTGGCAAAAAGATTATTCATTTTGATGGAACGGGCACAGGGTTTACATTAGAGCAAGCTAATTACACGGCTGGTGCAGCAACACGATTTACAGGAGCACCTGAAATTTATTATACAAAGAGGGGAGGAGATGGTTTTACATTAAAATGGAATAATCCTGCAAACTGGACTCTTGCCACTGATGGATCATTACCACCCCATAATTCAAGCCAACCTGACGCAACTGACTTTCCGCAAGCTGGTGATATTGCAATAGTTGGATTTGTTCCGTTTAATGATCCGGTAGTAGCGCGAAGAGGACAGCCGCATGGTATTGCGATTGATGGGATCACAGCTAATATCGCAGAGCTGAGGTTTACTCAATTAACAGATGCTTCCAATAATCCAACTGCTCGCGTCTATGCTTATAACTTCCAATTTAGGCCAACAGTTGTTCTCAATAACCCAGGCACGCAAGGCCAATTGATTAATGCTAGTGTAAATGGCGAAGGAATGTTTTGGATTAGAAGTGATGGTGGCAATCTATCTGATCCTAATTTTGCTGGTGTGGACTTAGGTTCTTTTAATCTTCAAGATTCATCCTATGTAGTCTACGAGAATACGATTAACGGGGCAACCTATGTAAACTTACCAAGTACTTTCCCGAATCTAATGATGGCAACGAATGGCTGGGGTTCTGTGAACAATAGTGCCACTATTTCTAAGGACATTACAGTTAATGGCGATCTTGAAATTTTGGGAGATGCAAACCTAGTACTGAGTACAGGAGCTACCGGTAACATAACGGTCAACAGAAATTTGAGATTTTTTCGATCCAATGCGAATGGGAACGATAGTGGTGATGGCGGAGAGTTGCGATTTGGAAATACGGGAACAGCCAGAACAGTTACTGTTGGTGGAAATCTTATACTAGGCAATGGAAACTTTGGAGCTGGTTCTGTGATACGGATTGTAAATCCTGATGGAACCCCAATCACACACACTATCAATTTGTATGGAAGTTTTATTCAGAATACGGGTGGAAACAATACGGATGTTGTGCCAAATGGAAACGGATTTAAAGCCGGAAATAACTCAGCCAATGATCGTATCAATCTGAATTTATTAGGAAGCACATCTATGACGTTGACAAATACTGCAGGTGACGTGCCTCAGTTTTATTCTATAACTGTAAGCAAAGGTTCTTCTACGGCTACTACGGCTTCATTTAACTCCAATTTTACGATTGATGGGCCAACCAATGCTGCAACGAAATCACTTATACTAAGCAATGGCCTATTTGTTATCAACGCAAGTGCCGCAAATGTTGTGCTTTCATCCGGAGGAGGTAATTTCAGCATTCCGGCATCTGCGGGACTTCAGGTTACATCCGGTACTGTTTCGTTAACAGGATCGGATACAGGTCTATTACTTGATGGTCTACTTAGAGTCAATGGCGGTACAGTAAGTATTGATGATGCTGTTGGCAACGGCAATAATTTCATCGAATATTCAGCTTCAGGAAGTGCGATTATTGAAGTGAGTGCAGGTACATTAACGGTAGGATCCCAAATTCGCAGAGGTCTTACAAGCACGGCTGGTATTCTTAAATACCGACAAACAGGGGGCTCGGTTGTAGTTGGACTAAGAGCAGCACCGACCACGAGCCGTGGTGTGTTTGAGGTAGTAAATGCGGGTAGCGAGTTCGTTCATACGAATGCGACACTTACCATTGTAAGAGGTATAAACAGTACTACAATACCATCCGTTCAAATTTCACCTGCAACACCGGTGGTGTTAACGAATACTTCTAATATTGTAATTGGATCTGCTAATACCCCTGCAGGAGTGAATAGCCAAAATATTGGGATCACGTCAAATAGTAGGTTGGGCAATCTAACAATTGACAATACGAGTGGTAACAATCCTACTGCATTTATTTACTCTTCTCCATTGTCAATTGATCGCACGTTTACAATCGCCACTGGTGCTAAATTTAATAGTCTAGGACTGTTGTTAACGTTACGTGGTGACATGGTTGTTAACGGTACCTTTATCCCCAACGCAAATACAACTACATTTTTCCCTACTGCAGCCACTCAATCTATTTCTGGCACTGGTACCATTTCGTTTTACAATTTCAGAAAGGCAGGAAACGCAAATACTATCCGACTGTTAAATTCAATAGAGGTCACTAACGATTTGAGCATAGAGCAAGGGATTATTGCCGATAATGGTAATACAATCACGTTGAGAGGAAATGCTTACTTTGGGTTTTCACCCAATGTAACAGGTAGCCATACTAGCGTAGCGGGAGGAAATGGAATTGTATTCGCAGGTTTAACACAACAGCAGCTTTTTGCAAGAAGGACCGATGGAGCAGCTAGCTTAGGTACCATCACAATCGATAATCCAAATGGAGTAATTATTCCTGACTTGGCAGATAAGTTTACAATCAATACAGAGTTACGACTTTCAAGAGGCGTATTAGATATTGGTGGCTCTCTGCTTACTCTTTCAAATACTGCTACGATCGAAGAAGTAAATACTTTTTCGTTTAATAACATGGTGCAAACCAATAGCTCCTTTACGGATAATGGTATGACGAAAATTTTCCCGATAGGAACTACTGCAGATTTTATTTTCCCAATAGGACAGGCATTTTATACACCGGTTGTGTTTGATTTTGCTGACCTTGGTGCGGGTTCTGGATCAGGTACAACATTGGCAAGAATCACCGTTCGTCCGGCCAACGAACGGCAGCCGATCGTTCAGGAAGACACGGAGATAGCTCCTTGTAATTCACAAATTGATGACCTGAGCAATGTGTTGCAATACCATTGGATTATTAAAGCTACAAATACCAGTGGACTTGAATCGAATGTAACCCTTCAATATGATCAAAGTTTAGTTGCACTAGCAAATGGTTTAACCGAAGCAGACTATATTGGTGCTCGTGTGAGAACTTCTGACAATACAGTTTTCAAATTTCCAGACTTATCCTCCGTTGACGAAACCACTAACATTATCAATTTTTCTTTGAACAATGTTACTAACAGCGAAATTTCGGGAGAGTATTTTGCTGGTGTGGATTGCGCAATTCCAAACAATATCCTCACTTATACTACCAAAGGAACGGGATTAACAGGCAATGTGACAGATCCAACTATGTATGTTGGCAATCCTTCACCACTTACACTTTCTGGTGCAGCCATTGTTGTATCTCCAACTGATGTGTTAACTTTTCCAAGCACAACAGATAATGTAATACTTTATCAGATGACAATTAATGGAACGGTTGATATCAAGAGTGGTTCAATTGGTCATCGATTTGGTACAGTTACAGGAACTGGTACACTTAGCTTTGAAGTAAATTCTCCTGATGTTAGCGCAGTTGTTCCGGCAGGGTTTTATAATTCATTCTTTGATTGCGCTGGTGGAGGATTGCAGTTTGCAGGTAATGCCAGCTATGAAATATTAGGAGGAATCTCATCCTTGCGTAGACTCAGCTTAATTGGTTCAGGCACCCGAGCTTTGGGGAATAACGATATTGTGATTTGTGAAGATTTAACAACGAATGGACCAACATTTACCAACTCGAATAATCGAAATGTAGAAATACAACGCGACTTGTTAGTCACAGCTGGATCTTTCTTGACAGGGTCTGGTGTCATTGAAGTTGATCGTGATTTGGTGGTGGCAGGAGGAACATTCAATGGAGAAAATGATGGAAGTAAAATTGTTGGAAATGATTTGGTTGTTTCGTCAGGAACATTTACCGCAGGAAGTGGTGGTACTCTTACCTTATTGGGTGATTTAACCTATTCAGGAGGTACTTTTAGCGGTGGAACAAGTACACATAAAACAATTTTCCAAGGCACAGTTGCACAAGCTACAAGCGGAAATTTCTCACTCAACAAACTAGAAATTGATAATAGCTTGGGATTGACCTTAGGTGGCAATGTTACCATCAATAGTGAGTTGCTTCTTACAAATGGAAATATTACGCCAGGAGCTACTTCATTCTTGATAGGATCAGCGGCTATAGCAACGCCAAGTGAAGGACGTGCCAATTCTTTTGTGAATGGTAAATTGTTTAAGGCACTTGGAGCGGGAGGTGCACCAACTGCAGCGAATACATTTACTTTCCCTATTGGATCAGGAAGTAGATGGAGAACTGGTTCAGTAAGTGTTGCAAGCGGAACGGCAGCGACTTGGGATATGCAGTATTTTATTGGTAATGCAGACACGAATGAGGCAATCGTAACAAATATGACACCAGTGTCACCAATAGTTCGGTTGTCAAAGGGAGAGTACTGGAAGGTTTCTGATGGTTCAGTATCAGCCACTGGCAGAACAGCGACAGTTGGTTTAAGCTGGGGAATAGAAAGTGATGTAAATGCATCATCCGTAGAACGACAAGATTTGCGGGTGCTTCAATGGGTAGCATCACCTACTAGTCAATGGCAGAATCGCGGTGGTGCCAATTTTAGCAGTGGTAACACCCAAAGCAGAGGTACCTTCAATGCGACATCTACTATTTCTTTTAGTGAACAAATTGTTACACTGGGATCAGTCGATGCTTCTAACGCCTTACCTGTTACACTCACTTACTTTGCTGGAAGAATTGATGGTTCTATTGGTATCTTGGAATGGGAAACAGCTTCGGAATTAAACAATGACTATTTTGAAATTCAACATTCGCTAGATGGATTAGAGTTCACGCCCGTTGGAAGAGTAAATGGAAAAGGAACGATAAATCAAAAGTCATCTTACATCTTCGAAGATAGAAATCTTACGAAAGGAATTAATTATTACAGACTGCGTCAGTCTGACTTTGATGGAAAAGTATGGTATAGTGACTTGATTAGTCTAGATTACGATGGATCAACTCCTCTAATTGCTTTCTTGTATCCTAATCCAACTACTACTGAGAATGTAAATATTGAATTAGTCAACGCTACATCCCAAGATGTGCGGGTGCGAATCTTTGATATGACAGGCAAGGTGCTTGTTAATTCGCAGATTAATTCTGAAAGCCTTGAGTCTGTAATTTCACTCAAATCAAGCGAGCTGAAGTCAGGTATATACATTGTAGAAGTAGTGCAAGGTCTTCAGCGCGTAACTAAGCGACTGGTAATTACCAACTAGAATCTTCGCTATGCGGATAAAAAAAAGTGGGCTAAAAGGCCCACTTTTTTTTTGCGTACAATTAATTGAATCAAAACATTAATGGCAGGCTTTGTTGTACTTCTTTAGTTTGTAGTAATTGTAAGGAAGTGGTGCCAGAAAACCAGCAATCATTGCAAATACCAAAGCTGTCCAATACATAGGATTGCCGAAAGAAGCTTTGCCACCGGTTATCATAAAATCAGTAGTGTTCATGGCCAGCTCCATAGCTACCATCGAAATGAACGACATCGAGAGAGCTGTTTGAAGGGCCTGAAGCCACGCGAATTTTTCGCGCGATTTTAAAAGTATGGTTTCGAGAATGACAGATGTTAGTAACCCAGCTAACGTGCCTAAAACCATTTGCGCAGACATAGATGTGTCGGGATGAAAAGCCTGTAAATAAAGAATCATTCCGAAGTCTCCAATCGAACAGCCGATCAGGCAATTCAATGTGTTTAATGATGCTCGCCCCCAAACTTTCTGATCTTGCCAGAATGAAGGAGCCGATTTAGGAATGGCATTAGCCTGACCTAACTCGCTAAGTTGATAGGGATATGCCGCTAATGAGTCACGAAGCAAAGCGATGCTTGGTATTTCAGTAGCTTCAATTCGTACCTGATCTTTCGTATAGTCTGCCTTTGCTGATTGAATACTTGTAATTCTTTGTAATGCCTTTTCAACCGTAGCTGCACAGCCATTACAAGTCATGCCGGTAACTTTATAAGTATGTGTCATAGACGCTAATTTTAGTTTCATAAATAACATCAAAACTAGCCGATTAGGTTCAGTTAAACCATGATGGATATCATTTATTCAGTGTCTTAGCCATCTCCCAACCAATGATGCTCTTTTTACGCGTAGCATCCCAGCGATATTCTCCCAGAATACCATCTTTTCGAATCACCCGATGGCATGGAATAAGATAGGCAATATGATTTGAGCCAACCGCTGAGCCTACTGCCTGCATGGCTTTTGGACTGTTGATTTGTTGGGCAATGTTTTGATACGTAGTCACTTCACCAATTGGTAATCGAAGGAGCGCCTCCCAAACTTTTATCTGAAAATTGGTGCCCTTCACAAATACTTGCAGTTTCTTTCCCCGATTCATCGAGTGAAAAATGGAATCGATATAGACCTGCGTAGTTTCCTGCTGTTGGTGAAAGATTGAGTTATGCCAATGCTCTTTCATTCTTTCTAATGCATAGCCTGAATCTTCATCAGTGGCTAAGAAAGAGAGCCAACAGATTCCTCGTTCCGTTGCGCCAATTAAAGCAATACCAAACGGAGTTTCGTGAAACCCATAGTCGATGTGAATTCCTGAGCCATGCAGTTTGTATTCCTGAGGAGTGACTCCCTCCAGTGTAGTAAACAAATCATACACACGAGATTGACTTGAAAGCCCTGCATCTGCAGCAGCATCCATAATGCTTTTTGAGTTTTTTAATTTATCCTTTAAATAACCAACAGTTAGAAATTGCAGAAATCGCTTCGGGCTAATACCGGCCCATTCGGTAAACAATCGTTGAAAATGAAAGGGGCTCAGGTGAACTTTTTCAGCTACCTCATCCAGTTCCGGTTGATGGTGAAAGTTCTTTTCTAAATAAAGAATGGCCTGCTCAATGCGTTGATAGTTGAATTTGTTTTCATCTTTATTCATAATGATAAAGTTAAATTAAATTATGAATGCAAAAGAGCGATAGTTTCAAGGTTCACTCAACCCGTTTGTTGCGCTTTTTCCAAACGAGATATTCCATTGGCATACAGTTTCCACAGGGCCGGTACCCATTGATTTCTGCTTCTTTTACAGACTCGAAAAATACTCGGTTATGTATCTTCATTCGTTTTCCGGATGTACATTGTAGAGTTCCATAAATTTTATTTGGAGCATGACCTCCCAATTGAATTTCATGCTTTCGTATTTTGTTCCTTATTTCTGCTGGATTAAAAGAAGCGTGATGAATCATAAAATTGCAATACTATACAGCATCATGAAAAATAATTCCTAAGGCATAGCGGTTGCCCGATCGTATTCGACTTACTCCATGTTTTACGTTGGCTTTGTAAAACCCTTTGCTACCTTTTACTGACTTAAAGTTGGTAGTAAAGATAAGTGCATCTCCGAGGTTTAGATGAATGACTTCTGCTTTAGATTGCGCCCGTGGCACTTGTTCTACTAAAACAAACTCGCCACCGGTAAAATCTTCACCTGATTGACATAACACAATCACCATTTGAAATGGAAAGAAAACTTCTCCATATAAATCCTGATGTAGCGTGTTGTGTCCGTCTATTTCATATTTCAGAATTAAAGGTGTCGGTCGCAATTGATTTTTCTGATGACACTGGTCAATTAAATCGCGATGCAGGGCCGGAAATTGTTTTTCAATTCCCAATTGAGTCATCCAGGTATTAGCCACATGAACCAGTTGAAGATATACTTGTTCTCGAATGTTCTGAATAAAGTCAGGTAAAGGATAAGAAAAGTATTTGTACTCCCCGATGCCAAATCGATACCGCTCCATATTGATTACACTGCGATAAATATCATCTCGATCATATTCTTTAACCAAAGCAAAACAATTTTCTTTTGAAAGAAAGTTGGGTAAAATGGCATAACCATTCAATTGTAGTGCCGAAGTAATTTCCGTGGGTTCAGGTGAATTCATGAAGCTAAATTGTACCGATTCATCGATTTTAACCACCCGATTCTTGCTGAATAATTTTATTAACTGTGATTATATTTTTAATACTATTGTACTATGTATCAATTCTCCATTCCAGTTCCAGTAGAGTTTAGCTACGATCGTTGTATCGAATTTCTGTTGCGATCTCCCAAAGAGATATTGCATTCAGTGGCAGATGGGAAAGTGTACAAGGCTATTTTGCTAAAAGATTTTGTTGCCTTAACGGAAGTTGGTTTTAGCAACCGACAAATAATGGTTACGGTGTTAAATGCCGGGCCGGATTTTAAGGATCACTTTATCATTGAAGAATACATAAGTCAATGGTTTGATTTGTATACGGACTTAAAGCCATTTTATGCAATGGCTCAGAATGATAAATTACTAAGTCAGTTGGTAGATCAGT
Source organism: Cyclobacteriaceae bacterium (assembly GCA_013140555.1). Lineage (GTDB taxonomy): Bacteria > Bacteroidota > Bacteroidia > Cytophagales > Cyclobacteriaceae > ELB16-189. The sequence goes on from JABFSO010000087.1 coordinate 15,513, forward strand.
TCTATGGGTATCGTATTGTAGGCCAACCCGATTTATTTGAATCATTGGCGTGGGCTGTTATTGGGCAGCAAATCAACCTTTCATTTGCATATACACTCAAGCAACGTTTTGTTGAATCGTTTGGCTATAAGCAGGTAGCACAAGACAAAACCTTTTATTTGTTTCCTACACCAGAAGAGGTGGCTCGATTGAATGATGTCGATTTACTGCCATTACAGTTCTCTAAGCAAAAGAGCAAGTATGTAGTAGAGATTGCAAAGGCATTTGTAAACCAGGAAGTCTCAAAAGAATCTATTGCGAAATTGTCGTTTGAAGAGGCCAAGCAAAAACTAATGTCTATCAAAGGAGTGGGCAATTGGACCGCCAACTATGCTCTGATGAAAACATTTCGGTATCCCAATGCCTTTCCGCTCGAAGACGCTGGCGTTCATAATGCGATCAAGAACTTAAAAAGAATGAAGACGAAACCAACGCTCGATCAGGTGAGTAGAGTTTTTAAAAAATACAAAGGATGGGAAGCGTATGCCACCCTTTATCTTTGGAAAAGTCTTTAAGCGCTTTTTAGTTCAATACGAAAAGTAGTTCCTTGATTTTCATCCGAAGACTTGACGAATATTTTTCCTTGATGATATAATTCGATAATTCGTTTCGCCAGCGCAAGTCCTAAACCCCAACCTCTTTTTTTTGTGGTGAAGCCCGGTTTAAAAACGCTTTGAATGATCTTTTTCGGAATACCTTTTCCGGTGTCGGAAATATCAATCAATACTTTGCTATCGCTGCCACGCAATATTTTGATGGCGATGGTACCTGTGTTCTCCATTGCATCAACGGCATTTTTACAAAGATTCTCAATTACCCACTCGAACAGAGGCGCGTGCACCTGCGCTTGTATTGTTTCGGATAGCGTGTAAACTTCTATTTTTACTTTAGAAGACAAACGTGGTTGTAAATAGCCAACGACATTGTTCACAAGTTGAAAAATATTTTCTTCTTTCAATGTTGGTGTTGAGCCAATACTGGAGAAGCGCTCAGTTACCATGCGTAACTTGCGTACGTCTTTATCGAGTTCTTCCACAAATCCACGGTTACGTAAGTCGGGGTCATCGCGAAGAACTTCGACCCATGCCATTAGTGATGAGAGAGGGGTTCCTATCTGATGTGCTGTTTCTTTCGCTAATCCAACCCACACCCGATTCTGTTCCGCGGTTTTTGAATAATTGAAAGCCAGATAAGAGATAAATCCAAAGATCGCCAGAATCGAAGTTTCTACATATGGAAACACGATGAGTTCGGCTAGTAGAAATGAGTTTTTATAGTACACTTTTTGTACTGCAAATGTGCCTTCATTACCGGAATCTTTGAGGATGATATCAATGGCCGGGTAAGTTTCTTTCATTTCGGCTAACACATCTTGCAGCACTGCTTCTTTTTTTTCTTTACTCCATTTTGGATTGATGTCAATATTGTGATGCGAAATGATGCGTCCTTTTTCGTCCACCAAAATGGTGGGAATCGAATTGTTTTTGAAAATGATTTCTTCTGTAATAAAGAGGATTTCATTTCCATTGTCATTGATAGTGTATTCAAGTGCTTTGGCAAATAGCTTCACTTGATTTTTCTCACGTTCTTTTAGCTGATCGACTAAAATATTGGTAAAGAGAATCGTGCCCACACTGATGAATAACGACACCGCCAATATGATCCATTTCAGATTGGTATTGTCTCTATAAAACTCCATGGAAGCCGGAGAAGGCGAATGACTAGGCATATAGCATGAAGTTAAATAAAAAAATCCGGATAGGGCATATCCGGATTTTTTTATTCCTGTGAGGTGGCAGATTTACGATTTCATAAAGAACCACTTTGCAAGCACTTTCCAGCTTACTTTTGTTCCAGTCATTAAAATACCTACACGGTAAATGCGACCTGCAATCCAAGTGGTGAATAAGAACCCTCCAATTAAAAGCACCATGGATAGGACTAATTCCCAGGTAGGAACGTCAAATGCTATTCTCCCAACCATGGCTACAGGTGACGTGAATGGAATGACGGATAACCAGAAGCTAACAGGCCCATGCGGATCTCTTAGAATAAACATGAATAATCCGAAATAGCCAATTAGCAGAGGAAGTGTAATTGGAAATTGAAACTGTTGGGATTCCTGCATGGACTCAACGGCTGATCCGACTGCAGCAAACAGGGCACCGTATAACAGATAGCCGCCCATGAAGTAGAACACAAATACAAAAGCAATTTTACCAAATGGAATTTGACTTAAGTTGCCAAGCAATTCGTTGATTTGTTTGTCTTGCTGATCCATAGCTTGCTTCACGTCTTCGTCACCCACTTGCTTGGCCACTTCTTCCATCGCTTGCTTTTGCGGCATCTTAAGACCAAAGTACCCAAGCACTCCGGATGACAGAACTGTGATTAAAATAATCCAAATCGTGAATTGTACTAAACCGACAGAAGCAATACCTATGATTTTACCAAGCATCAATTGGAAGGGCTTAACCGATGAAACGATCACTTCTACAATCTTAGAAGTTTTCTCATCTATTACTCCTTGCATGATTTGTATGCCGTAGACTAGCACAAACATGTAGATCAAGATTCCAAGTAAGAAACCCAATCCATAAAGAATACCCGAGTTACTTGATTTTTCTTCGCCAGTTTCGGAAATGTTAATTTGTTTTAGATTAACACTAACCTTGAGACTCTTCAACGTCTCTTTGTCAATTTTATAGGCTTCTAATTTCAAGTCTCGTATTCGATCTTGAATGATAGATTCAAGTCCACCTACTTTTTCAATACTTGGATTTTCTTTGGTGTAAATGATCATTCCTTCCGGTTTGTTGATATCAAACGGAGGGATGTAGAGCAATGCGAAATCTTTCGTTTGTTTATAGGCATCTTTTGCCTTGTCGATGCTCAATGAAAGAGGCACGAAATTGTAGCGCTTCGTGTTTTCAAAAATGAACTTTCCGCTTTCATCGACCACCTGAACGGTATCAGCCTTTGCTGATTCCGCTTCTTTTTTCATTATATAAACAAGCACCCCAATGATAGCAGGAAAAACCAATGGCACTAAGATAGTTGTAATGAGGAACGACTTCTTTTGAACACGAGTCAAAAACTCTCGCTGGATGATTAACCAAATTTTATTCATATAGATGAGATGTCTTAGATAATAGTAAATTAAACTTCTTGAAGGTGTTTGCGCAAGGCATCATCGCCATCGGCTTTTACTAAGTTAATGAAAATGTCAGCCATCGTAGGCAACTTTTCCTGAAAGCTGTAAACTTCGGTAATGTCAATCAAATCTTTAATTACCTGATTGCCCTTAATACCATCAGCTGCTTTGAGTGTAGTAGAGAAAAGGTCATCTTCAATGCGCGTCTGACTTTTTACTTCGTATTTTTCAGAAGGCAACGTAAAGTGATTTCCGCGATGCTCAATCAAAAATGTATTCGAGCGAAACTGTTCTTTCACCTGCTTCTTAGGGCCTTCTAATATTTTTTTGGATTTATTGATCAGTGCAATATGATCGCACAATGATTCAACTGTTTCCATCCGGTGCGTAGAGAATATAATGGTACTTCCGTTTTCTTTCAATTCAAGAATTTTCTCTGTGATTAACTGTGCGTTCACCGGGTCAAATCCGGAAAATGGTTCATCCAAGATGATCAACTTTGGCTCGTGCAACACCGTGCTGATGAATTGCACCTTTTGAGCCATCCCTTTACTTAGATCTTCTACTTTTTTATGCCACCAATCTTTGATCTCAAATTTCTCCAGCCAGATTTTGATTCGGGCCATTGCATCTTTTCTGCTCAGTCCTTTTAGCTGCGCCAAATAAAGTAGTTGTTCGCCCACTTTCATCTTCTTGTACAACCCGCGCTCTTCTGGCAGGTAGCCAATAATCTCAATGTGATTGGGCTTTAGCTTTTCTCCAAAAATCAGAATCTCACCACTATCTGAATTGATGATTTGGTTAATGATCCTGATAAGAGTTGTCTTGCCAGCACCATTGGGGCCCAGCAAGCCAAAAATGGTTTTTTCAGGAATGGTGAGACTTACATTGTCTAAAGCTTTATGTTCAGCATAAACTTTAGTTACATTTTTTGCAATCAGTGCGTCCACAGAAGTAGGGTTTTTGTTGTATTAGTGCCAAAAATAAGGATGAAATTACAAAGTAGTGAAACTTATTCTAGCAGGCTGGCTGTAAGAAAAGCACCTATGAAATTAGTGCGCTTCCTTAAAAACGATTTTGCCCATCGATACATCCAAATCAAATGTAAGGGCACCTTTCGCATTTTTGGAGTATGCGGCATTGGCGTATTTGTTATCACCAATTTTTTTCAGGCTTTTGCTCAAATTGATGCTGCAGAGCCATGAATCGCTTATATGAACCATTACTGGCACGGTTTCGTCAGGCAATTGAATAATAAGATTGCCGGCTCCTACGCTGCCAATGATGTGGTTGCCTTGAGTGGGTTTATTCGAAAAATCTAAGAACATATTGCCAAAACCAACATCTGCTAATACCACTTTAGAGCGTGCCAGATTAATCTGTTTGGCATTCACCGTACCCATGTCCACTTTAATGTAAAAAGTGTCCATGGTTGTTTTATTTTCAATCCCTGAAGAATAAGAAACGTTTACATCGGCATTGCCGGTAATGATTTTTAGTTTTTCAATCGACAAACCCGATAGGTCAATGTTTGCATTGCCTAGCCCGTAATCCAGATTGAGCGCATAGGGAGTTTCTTCAGTTAAATATACTTTCCAGAATTTATCGGTTCTCTTTTCATCGCCACCAAATACCTGGTATGAAATTTTTTGACCAACTCCTTTTTGATCTTGTTCTTCCAACGATAGCTTCACCATGCAAGTAGTGCCTTTCACTTCGTTGCTGAACGAATGAGAATATTGTTCTAAATCCTGATTACTGTAAATGGTAAGGAAATCATTGTTTTGACTGGGGCGGATAAAGCAGTTGCCCGATTTGGATTTTAAGCAAAGATCAACGCGCTTACAAGCACTCACGTTTTCCACGGAAAACTGCTTTTTTACCTGCGCCATACTCACCAGGCTGAAGCTACTAAAAATAAGAATTGCTGCTTTTACCATTCTTTCCTTTTAGCGGGTTAGTCATGTAAAGATTTGAAGGAGTGCTTTTGGGCAAATTTCCTCCAAAAAAATAACCCGTAATAGGTCTTATACGGGTTACTTCTAAAATGGTTTTATGAATTTTGGTTACCCGAAATATTCTTTCATCCGCTCAAAAAATCCTTTTTCGTTTACATCGGGATGCGGCTGAAAGTTGACAGAATTTCGGAGGCTTTCCAGCTTGGCTTTCTCATCGCTGGATAGCTTTTTGGGAGTCCAAACATTGATGTAAATGAGCTGATCTCCAGTGCCATAGCCATTGATGTCCTTCAAACCTTTTCCGCGTAAGCGTAAGATTTTACCGCTTTGGGTGCCTGGGTCAATTTTGATACGTACTTTGCCTCCGATGGATGGAACTTCTACCGAAGTGCCCAAAACAGCATCGATAAAGCTAATGTGTAAATCGTACACCAAGTTGCTACCATCGCGTTTTAGTTCTTTGTCTTCGGTTTCTTCCACTAAAATGAGCAAATCGCCCGGCACGCCACCACCGGGAGCTTCGTTGCCTTTGCCCGACATGGAAAGCTGCATGCCTTCGCTCACGCCAGCAGGTATTTTTACAGTAATCAAGTCTTCTTTCGAAACCAATCCGGAGCTATCCACACCCGAAGGTTTTTTATCAATCATTTGCCCTGCGCCATTACAGGTAGGGCAGGTGCTGGCCGATACCATTTGGCCCAGCATCGTGTTGACTACCTTTCTAACTTGACCACTTCCTTGGCAAGTAGTGCACGTTTTGAATGTAACACCCTCAGCCCGCACAAGTCGGTTTACTTTGATTTTTTTCTCTACACCATTGGCGATTTCCTCTAAGGTCATTTTAAGTTTGATGCGTAGGTTTGAGCCCTTGCGCTGGCGCGAGCGGCTGCCGCCACCACCAAAGAAGCTATCGAAAGGACTACCGCTACCGCCACCAAAAATATCTCCAAATTGACTGAAGATATCGTCCATGTTCATTTCGTGTGAACTGTAGCCACCGCCACCGCCTGGTTTATTATGCCCGAAGCGATCGTATTGAGCGCGTTTGGTTTCATCGCTCAAAACCTCGTAAGCTTCGGCTGCCTCTTTAAATTTTTCTTCGGCTTCTTTGTTACCCTGATTTTTGTCCGGGTGAAACTGAATAGCTGTTTTGCGATAGGCTTTTTTAATTTCTTCCGCTGTAGCGCCTTTGCTTACACCTAATATTTCGTAAAAATCTCGTTTTGCCATTGTGTTTGAGAATTAACAGTAGTTGAAAAATGGATTAACTACCCACTACTACTTTTGCAAAGCGTATCACTTTGTCGTTGAGTAAATATCCTTTTTCAATCACATCCATTACTTTTCCTTTCAACTTCTCATCCGGTGCCGGAATTTGAGTGATTGCTTCATGCAAATCGGGGTTGAAGCTTGTGTCTTTACCAAGATCCATAGGCTTCACATTATTTTGCTCTAGAATTTTTTTAAACTTATTCTGAATCAGAAAGAAGCCTTCTGATTCCTTATCATTTTTGTCTTTGAATGATTTCTCAGCCCGCTCAAAGTCATCGGTAATTGGTAACAATGTTTTGATCAGCTGTTCATTGGCCGATTGAATCATGTCCAACTTTTCTTTGGCAGAACGTCTTCTGAAATTGTCAAATTCGGCATAGAGCCGAATATACTTGTCTTTAGCTTCTGCCAATTCGTCTTGCAGTTTTTTCAAAGGATCAGGTTTATTTTCTGTTTTTTCGGGCTGTGGTGGCTCCGGATTTTGTGTAGGCGGCACGTCTCCCGCGGTTTCCGTGTTGTTTTCTAATTCCGACTCCGGATGTATGTTGTTTTCCATGTTACTTCAATCTAAGTAGCTTGCCAAACGGCAACAATTTTGCCAAAGGGTGCAATTATGCCAAGATGTCGGCACTTTTTAGTGTAGATTTTTCCAAATCAGATCTTTTAGCTCGGTAATGCCCAGATTGGTGAGTGATGAAATAAATACATAGGGGATTCCGGTAGGCAGCTCTTTTTTCAACGCGTCTTTCAACTCCTGATCGAGTAAGTCCGATTTGGTGATGGCCAGAAGGCGCTTTTTATCGAGTAATTCCGGGTTGTATTTCTTTAGCTCGTTGAGTAAAATTTCGAACTCAATTCCAATGTCTTTGGCATCGGCCGGCACCATGAAAAGCAATAATGAGTTGCGCTCTATATGCTTGAGAAAGCGAATACCCAACCCTTTTCCTTCAGCCGCCCCTTCAATGATGCCCGGTATATCGGCCATGACAAAAGACTGGCTATCGCGATAAGCAACTACACCCAAATTAGGTGTCAATGTTGTAAAGGCGTAGTCGGCAATTTTGGGCTTTGCAGCCGACACCACTGAGAGTAAAGTAGACTTACCTGCGTTAGGGAAACCCACTAAACCGACATCGGCTAGTAAGCGAAGCTCTAAGATAAACCAGTCATCAATGCCGGGCTCTCCTGGTTGTGCGTGTTGTGGTGCCTGATTGGTAGGGGTAGCAAAATGCGAATTGCCTTTGCCTCCACGGCCACCTTGTGCTAATATAATCTCTTGGCCATCTTCAGTGATTTCACATACGATGTCACCTGTTTCTGCATGTTTGGCTACAGTGCCGAGGGGCACATCGAGAATGATATCTTTGCCGAAAGCGCCTGTCATGTTTTGACCCATGCCGCCTTGACCATTTTCAGCAAATATGTGCTTGCGGAATTTGAGATGGAGCAGTGTCCACTGTTGCGCGTTGCCGCGTAAAATAATGTGACCACCTCGTCCGCCATCGCCTCCGTCTGGTCCTCCTTTTTCAATAAACTTCTCCCGATGAAAATGCAGGCAACCTGCACCGCCATTGCCGGAGCGTGCGTTAAATTTTACGTAGTCAATGAAATTTGGATTGGACACGTTAGTGGGTTCAAGTGAGCGAAGCAAGCAAGACCCAATGTAGATCTTGACGGCTGTATTACTTATCTAATACCTTACAGATGTTTTCAAAAATAGTATTCACTTCGCCAATGCCATGAACGGTCACCAATCTCTTTTGGCTTTCGTAGAAGGGCAATACGTGAATTGTTTTTGTGAAATATTCGGTAATGCGTTTGTTTAATTTTTCTTCTTCATCGTCTGCCCGATTTTCGGTTGTTCTCCGTTTCGCTATGCGAACGCGTACTTCTTCTTCAGAAACATCTAATGCGATGACGAAATGAATGGCTGAATGATTCGCTTTCATGAACTGATCGAGCGCTTCTGCCTGCGGAACGGTACGAGGAAATCCATCGAACAAAAATCCTTTCGCATTCGGATTTTTATCTAACTCTTCTTTGAGCATGGCAATGGTGATTTCATCGGGCACCAATGCACCGCTGTTCATAATTTCTTTTACTCGTTTGCCCAGCGGAGTATCGTTCTTGGTATGCCAGCGAAACAGATCGCCCGTGGAAATATGAACGAAGCCGTATTTCTGAATTAGCTTTTCGCTTTGTGTTCCTTTGCCTGCACCCGGAGGGCCGAAGAGTACGAGATTTTTCATCTGTTGATAATTTTAAAGTCACTTATGATCGACTCATGATCAAGTCGCTTTGCGAGTGACGATTTTACTTTATTTAGGTTTAAAGGGTAAGCAAGATACTAGATAATTAGTCTATTTTCTTGAATAAATCGCGATAATTTCTGCCCAGCCCATCATAGTCCATGCCATAGCCGAGTACAAATTCATCGTCTAAATCAAACCCTACATATTTCACGTCTACATTTTTTTCGCGTGCAATCGACTTTCTCAGTAAGGTAATTGCCTCTACCGATTTGGCTCCACGATCTTTTAGATCGCTCATGATTTTTTCAAGCGTAAGCCCGGTGTCAACGATATCTTCTACGATTAGCACGTCTTGATTGAAGAGACTATCTTCATGGCCAATCAAAGTTTTTAATTGACCAGTGCTGGCAGTACCTGAGTAAGACGAAATTTTTACGAAGGAAACTTTGCAGGGCATATTTAAATGCTTCATCAAATCAGAAGCAAACATAAAAGACCCGTTTAGTATGGGTAACAAGATTGGGCTTTTATCATGATAGTCATCATTAATTTGCCCAGCCAATGCAGCTACTTTTTGTTGAATCTGATCTGCGTCAATAAACTTTTCAAAATGGAGGTCTTTTATCTTCATTTTTATTTTGGAGAGCGGCAAAGATACTATTCTTCTGCAAATCGGGTAGTGAAAATTGAAAGGCGACCAGAAAGCAAAAAAATGCATCCGATTGAAATCAATCATTGCGTGTGAAATCCTGATTTGTAGATGGTTTTACACGATTGCATGTATTCACTACAGTTAGAAAGTATCATCTAAAGCAAAAGTATTTTTTCGATTTTGCCACTTGCCTTTCGTAAAATCCGGAAATTCGACACTGGCACCATTTTGTTCGATGGAAGTTTCGGATAATGGTGTGATCGCACTCCATGTTACTGCATCGTAGACATCTTGTGGTGGTGCAATTTTGCGTTTAGCTGATTCAATAAATGCATTTAAGACAAACCAGTCCATTCCACCATGCCCCGCACCAGCTGCATCGTTGCCATATTTTTTCCAAAGAGGATGATCATATTTTTCGAGCCATTCTTTGGCGTCATCCCAACGGTGCGCTTGTTTGCTTTGGCCTTCCAGATAAATGGATTTGTTGACGTCCATCCAAATACCTTTGGTGCCCTGTACACGAAATCCAATGGAGTAGGGGCGCGGCAAATTCGTATCATGTTGTAATAGAATTGTTTCTTGATTGCTCGTTTCAATCAATGTAGAGACTACGTCACCCAACTTGAATTTTACTTTCGCATTCGGATGATTTTCGCCACCCACTTTTACGATGTGTTCATGCAAGCCACGCGCTTTTGTGGAATACGAAACTAATTTTGTAAAGCGATTACCTCGATTGATGTTAGCCATCATAGCGATGGGACCAATGCCATGTGTAGGGTACAAATCACCATTGCGATCTACTGAGTGCTGCGTGCGCCATTGTGCTTCTGAAAATCCTTTTTCTCCAAACTCCACACCTCCACCATAAGTAGAAACGCCATCATTGAATTTTACTTCACGTAAGTCGTGTTGATAGCCACCTTGCAGGTGAATAAGTTCGCCAAACAAATTTTGTCGCACCATGTTCATTACCGCCATCACATCACGTCTGTAGCAAACATTTTCCAACATCATCAACGGCATGCCTGTTTTTTCTGATGTGTTTACTAGTTGCCAGCATTCATCTACGGTCATGCCAGTAATCACTTCGCAGCCTACATATTTTTTGGCATTCATCGCATCCAAACACATCACGGTGTGCCATTCCCAAGGAGTGGCGATGATGACCGCATCAATATCTTTTCGATCTAATAATTTCTTATAGCCGGTGGGGCCGTCTAAAATTACCAGTGGCTTAGGTTTGCCGGCAGTGGCCACTAAACCCAAGCTCATATCAATCATACGTTGTTGCACATCGCAGATAGCCACCACTTCTACATCTTTTCGCGAAAGTGCCAGCTCTAAATGATTTTGTCCGCGGAGACCAACGCCAATAAAACCCAGCCGTAATTTTTCATCGGCTGAAGATGAGAATCCGAAAGTGGGAAGCAGGCTAGCACCAAGTGTAGCTGCGGCTGTCGTTTTTATAAACGTTCTGCGCGTAGAATTCATAGATTGCTGATTAGGTCTTTTCAAACTTACTTATTTTCCAGTGATCCGTTCAATTCTTTATATTTGAGTATGAATATTTTTGTTGAACGGCCTCCCCGCACCATTATGGAAGAGTATCAGATGCTTCCGGAAGGTACTCTTGCGGAATTAATCAATGGTAAAATTTATATGAGTCCGTCACCAATTAAGCGCCATCAAAAAGTTATTGGCAAGTTATTTTCACAACTTTATCAGCACTTTGAAAATCAAAATTTGGGCGAAGTTTACATGGCGCCTTTTGATGTGTATTTAGACGAGCATTCCAATGCCGTTCAACCAGATATTATTTTTGTCAAACAGGAAAACTTATCAATCGTAAAGGATCACATTCATGGTATACCGGATTTGGTGGTCGAAGTTTTATCAGGTGGCAACCGAAGCCATGATTTGAAAACAAAAAAAGATTTGTACGAAAAGTTTCAGCTCAAGGAATATTGGGTGATTGATCCGGATACCAATGAGGCTATCATTTTTGTGTTTGAAAACGGTGCCTACCAACAGCTACCAACAACCCTCGGTTCAGTCACATCACCTATGTTGAAGCACACCTTTTCTTTCTGATCTACAACTTTTTCATCAGGCATGTATACAGTGCGATCATGCTGTCGATGTCTTTCTTGTGCACTTTTTCATTGGGCGTATGTGGTCCCAACTCAGGCGCACCTACAAAACACCAATCGAATGGATAAGGGCTGCGTTGCAATTCGCCTCCATCGCTCGAACCCATTCCCTCCACTTCCAGCTGATACGGAATATTGTTTTCTTCGGCCAGATGAATAATCTTATCTACAAAACTTCTACGTGGAATATTTCGATCGCGCAATGAAATAGCAGCGCCTTTGCCGTGCTCCACACCTTCTGTTATCCACGTGATGTCGGAGATAAGCGCCTGGCGCACGCCCCATTTTTTGTAGATGAAATCGGCCAAGTATCCCACGGATCCTCCGCCATGCTCTTCCCAGCAGCTGAAAATGATCACACCATCTTTTAAAGTCTCGGCCACTTTCAGGGCGTTGTAAATACCCAATCGATTATCCAAGTAGGCGGTTTCAATAAATTCTTCGCTTACGCGGAAATCAATTTTATAGGTGAGGGGTGTACCTCGTTCAATCAGTCGACCAAATTTGTAGAACGCGTGATCTTCTTTATCAAATTCCAATTCGCATTCAATCGGACCGAAGCTATCGTGACCCACGAGTTTGGTACCCATTTCAGCATCAGGACTACCAATAGAAAGCAATTGATTGAAATAGCGCACGGTAAAGCCAATACTATCCATGTGTG
>JABFSO010000116.1 GCA_013140555.1 Cyclobacteriaceae bacterium
CCCCGACACCGTTGACCCTAAACTAATGTAATCTTTTAATTCGCTCCGTCAGTCATGGCATAATTAACAGTATAGCCACCTACACGTTTCCCTAAACTCAATCCCTCTTTGCAATCCGCACGATAGTGAATAGCACCATACAAACGCGAGTTGGATGCCTCATCGGCCATGGCATTAAAGCTAGTGGCACCTTGCGGGAACAAATACGATAGCACAGCAGCCGCTGAGGCTGAAAACGTTGAGTGCCCCGACACATAAGCAGGGAAATTCGGAATGCCGGTTGAAGTTTTGATCGATGGATCTAACTGCGTTGGACGCGGATTGAAATAGAAGTACTTCGTATTCCAGCAAGCTACTCCCGCATCGTGCAGCGCCATATTGAGCAAAGCAAATGCACGAGCCGCGCGCACTTCACTATACTTTGCATCGCGAATGTATTCTTCTGCTATATCATTCCAGTGCCCGGGAGGAGTGTAAGTTCCAGCGCCATCGGCCCACTTGTGTACAATAGCCATCTGCTCGCGGGTTACGCCTGTAGCAAAGCGCTTCACTTCGGCAAGTTCTTCTTTCATTTGTGCCGATGAAGTAGATGGTGGTGGCAGCGGACGCTCACTAATGATTTGTGCCGGTGAGAGATTCCAAGCTTTTACATTTCCAAAAAACGGAAGCATGGGTGGGCGAACAGGAGCATCTAAACTAATCCAAGGAATTTCTCCTTTCGCGATTGCATCATTCTCAAACGCCTTCCATTGCGTAGGTGTACCAATAGCGGCACCCATTCCATCGGTTCTGAATCGGCCTGTACCTGCTGCTGTAATAAATCCAGCTACCGACTTACCTAAATTCAATCCGGCAGTAATATCGCTTGAAGTTGCTCTTCCCGACCACAACGCTGCGTTGCGCTGATCAGCGGCCAACTTAGTGATTTCTTCTACCGATGCAGGAAACAATACTTTCAGCATTTCGGCAGCTGCTCCGGACATCGTTGCATCTTCGGATGGATACGGAGGTAAATCAATTTTTGGCATCAGTGCTTGCAGACCATTGTCTACTTCATAAGGTGAATCGGGGCGAGTGGTTTTATATAAATCTTTATAATACCAAGCTGCTTTGAGTGCATCATAGATGGCTACACTCACATAGCTATAAGCACGTGCGGCATACGGTGGATTGGAAAAAGGAAACTGTGGATTGCTGAAAGGATTCTCGGCATCAGGTAATGGATAACTTCCATCCGGGTTCGGCACCGGTGGCAAATTGTATTGCGCTACGAGTTTGCGAAAGATTTGATTCCAACGCAACACTCCACCCACACTCCAATACTCAATAGTTTTCTTTTGGTCAGATGTCAATTTGCTTTGAATGTCTTTCAGTGATGCGAGCTCAGCCAGATAAGCTGCTGAGTTAGGAGCGGTTGGTGCCGGCACAGCAATTTGGTTGTTGGATGTCAACACAATCGGCAACCACGTGCCTGCATTCGCATCCACATTGGTTGGCACATACGGATACAATGCTTCATTTCCAGTAATGTCTTTGCAGCTAAATGGAAATACGATCAGAATCAGTGCAACGACAAATAAGCGTGTAGTAAATAGCTTCATGTGTTAAAATTTATTTTTTAAGGTCACATGGAATGGCTCAAACAATCATGCTGTAAGCGAAACTGTCTAGATAGCCATTTCATATCAATTATTGATTTTCTTTTTTAGCAAAATGAAATGTGTAAAGTATGCCGCCCATAACGCTGAACGACTGGCCCACATTGAGGCCGTCTACGGTATAAGCAATCTGCGCGCGCACGGCAAAGTTTTTAGGCTTGGATAAATAGTACATTCCCAAAACGCCAACCTTCAAAAAATTCATTCGGTTGGAAACAAAGGGCATATCTTGTTTGCGGATGTCGCCACCGCCCAATGTGTTTTGTTGTGTCAGGTTAATTTCTGTTTGCAAGGCATTCTTATGATAGCCGATGCTGTAGGTGGAAGTGAATTGATTCGGCATCCCAACCTGATTTGTAAAATAAATTGTACCATCCGTATAATACGATGGCCTGTCCAACGAAACATTGCCGCGCCAAACATACGAGCCTGAAGCACTAGCATACCATCCCTGATTCATGCGATACGCGGCTGTTACTCTGCCGGCCACGGTGGTGCTTTGCAAGCCAATCGAGAGGGGCAAATAGTCAGGCGAATAGTTAGTGAGTGGTGTAGAAATTGAGCCAACACCAAGCGCTGAAAATTTTCCGGAAGTAAATTCTTTCTCTGCAAATTGATATTTAATGGCGAGTGTTAAATCCTGAATGCCATCCAATCCAACCAAGGTTCCGCCACTGGCTTTCGTGGTGACGTACGGTGCCATGGCAATCAGATTGATCTTATCAGTCAATCCATAATTACCCACCCACATTAGTTGCGTGGTGGTAAGAGTGCCAATGTTTTGGTTATCTCTTTTTAGCGATCCTTCCCAATAGTCTTTCCATTGGTCGTAGGTGTACATAAAGCCGGTACAGAAATCCTTCTTCGGCATCATTAGGTGGTCGGTGATTGTTTGCGCGCTTACTGAACAGAGCGAAACAATCGAAATACTCACGGCAAGTAAATATCTTGTCATAGTTTGAAAATGGTTAAAGCCGCATATCTTTTGTTGGATATGCATTGTGAAACAAAAAATTACCTCGTAGCCAAACAGCTACTACAGTTTATTAAAAATGATTACTGGATTGAAAACGCATCCGAAATGGAGGCTCAGAAAAAAAATAATTAGGCCTCGGGAGGCTGCACAATGTGCTGATTGAATTGAAAGCTGTAAAGATCGCTCAATGAAATTACCGGAGTGGTGGAAAAATTCCAGCCATATGTTACTGGCTCAAGAGAGGTTGTACATGAAATAAAATCTTTGGTAAACTGGGCTACAGTTTTAGTTCCTTGTTTCGCGTTAGCAGGTTTGTCGGTATACGACTTCACGTAATCGGCCAATGCCTGATTGATGGTTTGCGTCTGCTGATCTTTCACACAGACAATATATAATGTATCGCTTTGCAATTTCTGTTTTACCAATCGGTAAACCTGGCCTTCGTGCTCAAATTCACCGTCTACGCGTTCAAAGTCTCGGGAGTCAGTTGCGTAAGGAATCGTAATGGGAACTTTGATCATTACCTCCTGCTGATCATAATTTTCAGCATCAAATTGCTGGCGCAAGGCCACCTCCGAAGTGAATCGCAAACCCACAAAAACACCATAATATCCCACCACATTGAGCAGGAATATCACGAGTAAAATCAGGGTAATCGTTCTTTTCACAGTTTCAAATGTAGAACTTTCGATCAGAAATCCAAAGGGTGTATTGATCGCTAGTCGAACCTAGTCGAACCGAATCGCCTTCACCGGGCTAATTTTCACCACCCAGTAGGTAGGTAACAATAGCACCAGCGTCACCAATCCAAAAATAATCAGGTTCAGCATAATCACTGTCCACACCGACCATTCAATCGGCACATAGCTCACATAATAATCATGTGGATTTAGCTTCATAATTTTAAATTGGTCTTGCAGCCAGCACAAGCCTAAGCCAATAATATTGCCCCATATCAGCCCACGCGCAATTAAATTCATACCATTATACATAAACACGGCACGCACCGTGCGGTTAGTAGCACCCAGTGCTTTCAGCACACCCACCATCGGCACACGCTCCATCACTAAAATCAAAATCACCGAAACCATATTCATGGATATCACAAACAAAATAATACCCAGCAAAATCTTTACCTGCCGCTTAATCAAATCCAGCCATTCAAATAATTGAATAAATCGGTCGCGCACCGATTCAACATACAAATCAAAGTCCATCGAGTTAGCCAGCGTCAGCCGCGCATACTCCATCGCAGCCATGTTGTAGTCAAACGAAAACAGCGATTTCTCTGTAGGCACTTCAAAAAAAAGCGTGTCATTCTCCTCCACACTTTCGCCCATGGGCAAGTTCTGCTTCCATAAATCAAATCCATTAAACTTATCCATATCCAGCGTCACCTCCAGCCCACCCGCTTCATCTTCATTCCATCCATTCAGTTGTTGCACCATCCCCAAGTCGCCAATCAACACCTTCCCGTCAAAGTAGTCCGACAGATTTGTTTCATACAAACCCACAACTTTCAGTTTGCGAAACCTCGGAGGGTTTTGAAAAAAATGTAAAATAATATTGTCGCCCACCTTCACATCCATCTTATTCGCAATGATGCGACTAATCACCACCTCTTTCGAATACCCCGAATCCGCAAAATGAATGAAGCGCCCTTCCACCAAATTCTCTTTAAAAAACGCGGGCGACTCGGCAAAATTTCCGGTGCCGCGCCCCACCCCTTTAAAAATAATTCCTAGCACCTCGCGCTCTGTTTTTATCAGCCCTGCCTTGTGGCTATATTCTTGCATGTGCTTGACAAATGGAAATCGTTCCGGCTGCTCATACATCGCAATCCTGAAATTGAAAGGCTCCTCTTCCACCTCATTATTCGTAGTGTGCTTCAAAATCAACAGATGGTTGCTGAACGCATAAATTTTATTCTTCACAGCCGTCTGAAACCCCTGCATAATCAAAAAAGAAACAATCGCTGCTGCCAAACCAACCGCAATGGTCGCCACCGCAACTTTGTGAATGATCGATGCAAAACCGCCCGAGGTAGTTTGCCTAAGTCTTTTCGAAATGAAGTACGAAAGGTTCAAAGAATAACTAAATTTGATTTCCAGCAAATTAGATAAAATGATTGATACCACACACACACACGAACTGGGCGGCCTGCCTCCTGATAACTATCGTTCCGATAGCTATCAGGAGCACCGGGCTTTTCGCTACAAGCCACGCCAACAGGCAACTGTCAACTTAACCAGTTCAAGCAAGCGTGTCTTTTCGCTGCAATCCCTGGCCGATGCCACCTACTCCACTCAGTGCGTCATCACATTACTACTCATTCTATTCAGTTTCACAGCATCGCATGCGCAAAAAATACAAATGGGTGCCGAGCAACTCGATGTGCTGATCGCTAAATTGGGGCAACAGCGTGTGGCGTTGCTGGTCAATCACACGTCCACCATCGGCAAAACACATTTAGTAGATTCGCTGCAAAAAAGAGGTGTAGCCATTCAAAAAATATTTTCTCCTGAGCACGGCTTCCGGGGCGATGCGGATGCGGGTGAAACGGTGAAAGACGGTACCGATTCAAAAACTGGCTTGCCCGTAGTGTCGCTTTACGGTTCCAACAAAAAACCAACAGCCGCACAGCTAGCGGATGTCGATATTGTCATCTTCGATATACAAGATGTAGGCGTGCGCTTTTATACTTACATCAGCTCGCTGCATTACTTAATGGAAGCCTGTGCCGAACTAAATAAAAAAGTAATTGTACTCGATCGTCCCAATCCACATGGCAATATGGTCGATGGACCGATGCTCGATCCCGCTCTCAAATCATTTGTAGGCATGCACCCTATTCCCATCGCACACGGGCTTACCATTGCTGAGTATGCACAAATGATCAATGGCGAAGGATGGCTGGAAGGGAAAAAGAAATGCCCGCTCGAAGTGGTGCCCATGAAAAGCTACAACCACGCGATGTTCTATTCTATTCCCATCAAACCATCACCCAACCTGCCCAACGATCAGGCCATTGCCTTGTATCCTTCCAGTTGCCTATTCGAAGGCACTGCATTAAGTGTTGGGCGCGGCACACAACATCCTTTCGAGTGGATCGGCCACCCCGATTTAAAAAATCAGCCGTTTCAATTTACACCCATCACCATTGTGGGCATGGCCAAAAATCCGCCCCACGAAAACAAAGTGTGTTTCGGCATCGACCTGAGCAAAGAAAAAACCACCAACGAAATTTCACTCAAGCACCTCATCCGGTTCTACCAACAATTTCCCGACAAGGAAAAGTTTTTCATTCCTTACTTTGATAAGCTGGCTGGCACGAAAACACTTAAAGAGCAAATCAAAAAAGGCCTGACCGAAAAACAAATTCGCGCCACGTGGAAAAAAGACTTGACGGAATTCAAAAAGAAAAGAAGCAAGTATCT
Organism: Cyclobacteriaceae bacterium; assembly: GCA_013140555.1. Classification (GTDB taxonomy): domain Bacteria; phylum Bacteroidota; class Bacteroidia; order Cytophagales; family Cyclobacteriaceae; genus ELB16-189. The sequence continues at coordinate 6,072 of JABFSO010000116.1, forward strand.
TTTGTATCCTGAAAAATAATTGATTCATCCATGAAACGATTCCTGCGCATTCTCCGATTAGTCGGAGTGGTCAGTCTGGTGCTGGTCGTGTTTGGCTACTGGTATTTATTTACAGACAATCCATTTCCGTCTGTGGATACGCAAGGACTGGTGCTCACTACTAGCAAAAACATTCCGGAAGGAACAGCACTTTTAAACTCGAATGACAGCACTCGAAAAAACATAATAGCACAAGATGGTTGGTTTCGCGATCCGCTAGGACGCGTGATGATTCTTCATGGCATTAATGTAAGCGGAAGCAGCAAAACTCCTTTCACGCCTTCCATTCCCAGCTATCAGAAAGAGAATTTTTATGAAAGCGTTTACACCGTTTCGTTTGTAGGTCGGCCATTTGCATTAGCCGAAGCTGATCAGCATTTCGAGCGACTCTATCAATGGGGCTATCGGTTTGTGCGGCTGCTCATCACGTGGGAGGCCATTGAACATGCAGGACCTGGCAAGTATGATGAAGAGTATCTCAACTACTTGCAAGCCATTGTAAAAAAAGCAGCCGACCATCACATCAACGTATTCATCGATCCGCATCAGGATGTGTGGAGTCGGTTTAGCGGTGGCGATGGTGCTCCGTATTGGACGTTGGAAAAAGCAGGCTTCGATCCGCTCAAGTTTACCGAAACCGGTGCGGCCGTTATTCACAATGTAGAAGGCGATCCTTTTCCGAAAATGATCTGGCCCACCAACTACGATAAATTAGCCGCGGCTACTATGTTCACGTTGTTCTTTGGCGGAAATGATTTTGCACCCGCAGCAAAAATAGATAGCATTTCAACACAAGACTATTTACAATCGCATTACATCAATGCCATTTTGCAAGTAGCGCTCAAACTAAAAGGGATGCCCAATGTGATTGGCTTTGATACATTCAATGAGCCATCCACAGGTTACATTGGCATCAACGATTTAGATTCGCTCGGGCTACTCAAAAACGGATTGATGCCAACGTACTTTCAGGGAATGGTAGCAGGTGGAGGCAACACCGTAGAAGTAGGTCGCTACGAATTTAAGTTGAGCGGCCCCACTGAAGTAGAGAAAGTTAAGCTCAACCCCAATCGTTTATCGGCATGGAAAAAATCTTCTCCTGACATTTGGCAACAAGCCGGTGTGTGGGGCTATGATGCAGAAAAGAAACCAGTTCTATTACAACCCGATTATTTTAAAATCAGAAATGGCAAACGCGTCAATTTTACCGAAACGTACTTCAAACCTTTTGCCGTAAAATATGCAGAAGCTATTCACTCGGTGGACAGCTCGTGGCTGATCTTCACCGAAGCTGCGTTGCATACTGAGTTGCCGGTATTTGATCCACAAGTGAGCAAACACTTTGTCAATGCCGAACATTGGTATGATGGCGCCACATTATTGCTGAAAGAATATTCCATGTGGTTTGGTGTGGACACCCAAAAAGCAAAGCCGGTTTTTGGTAAATCAACCATCAGAAAAACCTTTCACAACAACATGGCTTCCTTCAAAGAAGAAACACAACGCACACTCGGCAACCAACCCACGCTGATCGGAGAATTTGGCATTCCCATGGACTTGCACGAAAAAGAAGCGTATAGCACCGGCAATTACCAAGATCAGGAAGATTGCCTCGATCGATCTTTTCAAGCGATGGAATCAAACCAACTTAGCTACACACTGTGGAATTACACCACAGACAATACAAACGCGCATGGCGATGGTTGGAATGGCGAAGACCTTTCCATTTTCAGCACAACATCTCAGAAAACCAAATCAGCTGATTATAAAGGAGCCCGCGCGGTAGCGGCAGCTATGCGGCCTTATCCTTACAAAATTGCTGGCGAACCCGTCAACTACTTCTTCAATAAAGACGAAGGCATTTTCTATCTGGAATTTACTTCTTCCGGAGATGTAAACGTTCCCACCGAAATTTTCTTGCCTGCTCTCCATTTCAAAAAAGGGTTTGACGTGCAACACACAACTGGTCAACTAAAATTCGATAACAAAAACAGTTTGTTGCTGTTCTACCCATCAGCAGCCGGAGTGCAGCGACTGTTGATCAAACGGACAGCAGACTAACCGTGCATCGCAGTTTAATTATGACCAAACAGGAAAAAGCCAATAAAATCATTTCGATATTAGAAAAACTGTACCCCACAGTCGAAGTGCCACTCCATCACAAAGATGCGTACACACTTCTTGTATCTGTTCTGCTTTCTGCGCAATGCACCGATGAACGTGTGAACAAAGTAACACCAAGTCTTTTCAGTATTGCCGACAATCCGTACGACATGATGAAACTTTCAGTCGAAGAGATTCGCGAAATCATCAAGCCTTGCGGATTGTCGCCCATGAAATCCAAAGGCATTTCCGGGCTCTCAAAAATTTTGGTAGAGAAATACAATGGGCAAGTGCCCGATAGTTTCGAAGCATTGGAAGCACTTCCGGCAGTAGGACATAAAACCGCCAGCGTGGTGATGACACAGTGGTTTGGCAAACCCGCCTTTCCAGTTGACACACACATTCATCGCCTCGCTTATCGCTGGACGTTGAGCACCGGTAAAAGTGTGGAGCAAACCGAGCATGATCTTAAAAAAGTAATCCCCATTGAAAAATGGAACAAAGCGCACTTACAAATCATTTACTTCGGCAGAGAATATTGTCCTGCACGTGGCCATGATTGGAAAACCTGCCCCATCTGTAAAAAGTATATGCGCAAAGAATTACGCGACTAATTCTACTATAAATTGTCTATTTTCGAACCCCGCAATTGAATTTTAATATTTTCAATTAACGGTTTCTTAAATCCGCTCAAATGAATCCACTTCGCATCATTTTTATGGGCACTCCAGAGTTTGCAGTGCCTAGCCTAGAAATACTCATCGAAAATAAATTTCAGGTGGTGGCCGTGATTACGGCTCCCGATAAACCGCAAGGCCGTGGGCAAAAATTGACTGCTTCTCCTGTAAAGGAGTGCGCGTTGAGATACAACATTCCAGTGTTACAACCCACCAATCTCAAATCACCTGAATTTTTAGAAGAATTAAAAAGCTATCAAGCCAATCTCCAGATTGTAGTTGCCTTTCGTATGTTGCCCGAAGTAGTGTGGGCGATGCCCTCCATCGGCACATTTAATTTACACGGCTCACTCTTGCCACAATACCGCGGAGCTGCTCCCATCAACTGGGCCATTATGAACGGAGAAAAAGAAACGGGAGTCACCACGTTTTTTCTAAAACACGAAATTGATACCGGCAGCATCATCTTTCAAGACAAAGAACCTATTCATGAAAATGATGATGTAGGCACGGTGTACGAGCGGTTGATGAACAAAGGCGCACAACTTGTTTTGAAGACGGTGCGAGCTATTGAAGATGGAAACTATCCTTCCGTTCCACAGCCAAGCGGTATTGAAATAAAACACGCGCCTAAAATATTCAAAGAAACGTGCGAGATCAACTGGAATCAACCGAGTGAGCAAATCCGCAATTTTGTGCGAGGACTGAGTCCCTACCCTGCCGCTTGGAGTTCTTTGAACGGAAAAGTGTATAAGATATATCGAGTGGCGAATTTGCCTTCGAACGCAGGCAATTCAACACGCAGCACCGGCTCGCTCCAAACCGATAACAATACGTATCTTTATATCAAAACTTTGGATGGTTGGATTTCAATAGAAGAATTTCAGCCGGAAGGAAAAAAGCGGATGGCCGTAAAAGATTTTTTTAGGGGCAACAAAATTTAAGAACAGAATGATTATTTCATTGATAGCGGCACGGACACAAAACGGAGTGATCGGAAAAAATAATGATCTCCCTTGGCACTTGCCCGATGATATGAAATATTTCATGCAAACCACTTCATCACACTACGTGGTGATGGGTAGAAAAAACTACGATTCGATTCCTGAAAAATTCAGACCGCTTCCCAACCGAACCAATATTGTAGTAACCCGGCAAGTGGGGTTTACCGCACCCAAGTGTACGGTGGTGCATTCGCTGGCAGATGCTATTCAACTGGCAGAAAAAAATAATCAACAAGAACTGTTTATCATTGGCGGTGCTGAAATCTATCAACTTGCCATGCCCTCCGCTACTCGATTGTATTTAACCGAGATACAAACCGAGTTGGATGGAGACACTTTCTTTCCCTCGTTCGACAAAACGGATTGGAATGAAACTTCGCGCAAGCATCATACCATCGATGAGCGCCATCAGTTTGCTTTTGATTTTGTGATCTACGAAAAAAAATAATCTCTATGGAAACGCATAAAAGAGTACTCTCGATTTTATTTATTGTTCATGGCGTCTTGCAGGCCCTTGGCATGTTGGTCGTATCGTTGTTTGTCTCTGCCTTTCTTCCATTCGTACTTTCTGAGGCCGATCCGGAGGCCAGAGAAATACTCGAGTGGATTCTACCATTTGTTCAATTCATTGGGTTCGGCATAATTGCAATTTTCTCCATACCATCCATAGTTGGAGGCATTGCGCTATTGAATGGCAAAAAATGGGCTCTCACCCTCCTACTCATCTTAGGTTGTTTTAAGCTATTCTCTTTCCCCTTCGGCACCGCCCTTGGCATCTATAGCATTTGGGTATATTCAGAAGATAAAAAAATAACCACAGCAATCTAGCATGTCATCTTTTTCATCAAAAGTTGTATGGATAACGGGTGCATCTTCAGGCATTGGAGAGGCTCTTGCGTATGCGCTAGCTAAAGAAGGTGCATATCTGATTTTGTCCGCCAGAAGAAAAGAAGAGTTGGAACGTGTAAAGGGAAATTGCAAAGGCACCAACCCTGCCAACATCCATGTTCTCCCACTGGATTTAGCAAATGCGGAAACGCTACAGTTAAACACCGAGTTGGCGATTCAAATTTTCGGAAGAATTGATATACTCATCAATAATGGAGGCATCAGCCAGCGAAGCCTAGCCCGCGAAACCAAATTGGAAGTAGACCGTGCCATTATGGAAGTAGATTACTTCGGCACGTTAGCGCTGACAAAATATTTATTACCTCATTTTCTCAAAAGAAAATCCGGACACTATGTAGTAACCAGCAGTGTGATGGGAATTATCGGAACTCCGTATCGTTCGGGATACGCAGCCGCTAAGCATGCGCTTCATGGTTTCTTTGATTCGCTTCGCGCAGAAGTGTGGAAAGAAAATATTACTGTGACCTTGATTTGTCCGGGATGGATTCGCACCAATGTTACACTGAACGCCATGACCGGTGATGGTTCCAAGCTGAATGAAATGGACAAAACAACCGATCAGGGCCTAACACCTGAATTTTGTGCGAAGGAGATAGTAAAAGCTATTTACAAGAAAAAAGAAGAGGTTTATATAGGTGGAGCGAAAGAAGTCTTCGGAGTTTACACAAAGCGCTTTTTTCCCAAACTGTTTTCTAGGATCGTACGAAAAATTAAAGTGAGATAACTTACAACCCAACATGATCATGCTCAAATGGATTGATGTGATTCGATTTTCAAACAAAGGAAATCCAACACCACCTACACGCGTTGAAAAAAGTAATGAAGAGTGGAAAAAACTTTTAACAATAGAGCAATTTCAAGTTACACGATTGAAAGGAACCGAGCGACCATTTACGGGAGAATATTGTGAGGCACACGAACCGGGCCGTTATGCTTGTATCTGTTGTGGCACACCGCTATTCGATTCGCGATTAAAATTTGAATCAGGTACCGGCTGGCCAAGCTTCACACAACCCGTTGAAGAAAATGTAGTGGCTTACCACAAAGATTCCGGCTACGGCATGGTGCGCGTGGAAGTGTTATGCAATGTTTGTGACAGTCACCTCGGCCATATATTTCCGGATGGCCCTGAACCCAGCGGTCTCCGCTATTGTATCAACTCTGCATCACTTAAATTATTAAACGATGAGTAAAATCATTCTAGCTGTTGCCGTCCTATCTATCACTATGATTGGCTGTCAATCTTCTACAGAAAAAGCTTCCAACTATTATCAAGAAACCTACCGGCCACAAATTCATTTTACGCCTGAAACCAATTGGATGAACGACCCGAATGGATTGGTGTACCTCGATGGCGAGTATCATCTTTTTTATCAATACAATCCGTATGGCAACACGTGGGGACACATGAGTTGGGGGCATGCCGTGAGCCCCGACTTATTACATTGGCAACATTTGCCGATCGCTTTACGCGAATACCAGGATCGCATGACCAACGACAGTACGATGATTTTTTCAGGCACTGCTGTAGTCGATAAAAATAATTCAGCTGGGTTCGGAGCGAATGCGCTCATCGCCATCTTCACCTCCAATGTTCACAAAGACAACCAAGGATTACTACAACATCAAAGCCTTGCTTACAGCACCGACAATGGACGCACATGGACTTACTACAAAGAGAATCCGATTTTAAGTATTCAACGAAAAGATTTTCGCGATCCAAAAGTTTTTTGGTATGAGGCTCAACAGAAATGGGTGATGGCACTGGTAGTTCCCGATCGCTACACCGTGCAATTTTATGATTCAAAAAATTTATTGAACTGGAATCTCACCGGTTCATTCACCGACTCAGGTGATACAACTCGTATCTGGGAATGTCCCGACTTGTATGAGTTGCCAGTTGAGAATGAAAACAAAACCAAATGGGTGCTGTCACTTTCAGGTGGACATCCGCAAGGACCAAAGTTTGTGGGTATGCAATATTTCGTTGGTGAGTTTGATGGAAAGACTTTTTCAAAAGACACTTCCGATCGTACACCCAGCTACGTGGATTTTGGAAAAGATTTTTATGCCGGCATTGTGTACAACAATCTCGATCATCCACAAAAGAAAAAGTAATGATCGGCTGGGTCAACAACTGGACATACGGAAATCAAATTCCTACTTCCCCTTGGCGCAGTGCTATGTCGCTGCCGCGCGAGTTGAGTCTGGCGCGCACTTCGGCTGGAATTGTTTTGCAACAAAAATTGGTTGGATTAGAAAACTTACGCGGAGAAAAAATAGCATCCATCGAAAAAGAAAAATTTAATGGCCCGTTTGAATTGACCGCCACGCTTTCGGAAGAAACGGCCGTGGAACTGTTTACCGATGCCGGAGATCGTTTAGTGATTTCGTATGTGGAAGGTACCGTTTCGGCAGATCGTGTAAAAACAAAAACCGATTTTCATCCTGATTTCGCTAGTGTCGAATCCTACGAGGTGCCCGGTTATCCGGCAACAGTTAAGGTGCGATTGGTGGTAGATCAATCCATCGCTGAAGTTTTTATCAACGATGGATTGGGTGTGATCACTGAGCAATTTTACTTTCAGCAGCCAGCAATAAAAGTTAAATCAGCTGGAGATGTAAAGATTACCGAAGGGTATCACTTAAAAAGTGTTTGGGGAAAGTAGTTCGTTTGATTAGGGTTTACGATGATGCTCCGCCATTTCGATAACGGCTTTGAGCATTCCCATCATACCAATCCCTAAACCTAAACAACCAATGGCCAATTCATTTAATATTGAATTATTGGAAATCAAAGTGCCGAACAAACCGATGCCAATAAAAAAAGCAATCATCATCGCCACTGCGAAAATAAATCGTTGCGCATATTTCGGATTTTCAAAGACGCGTTTCGAAATATTGTTTTGGGTTTTAGTAGTGTCTTGCAAAGTAGAAAAACTGACACCTAAACCGAGAAACATAAGTCCCTTGTTGATGTCGGGAAAAGAAACATCCCCACTCATGATCATCTGACGATAGCAATAATAAATGGAAACGATCATAAATGGATATTGCAAATAACTGATGATGTGAAACGTCTTCTTGGCATCCGGCATAGAAAAAAGTTTAGGTAAAAAGGCAATACAAGAAACTCATTTTTTTGATATATACGTAATAGGATTCAGATAAAACATTTTCTTCCATCCTTGCTCGCTACGATCTACTCGCCATAAATAGGGAAACAAAGTAATGATACTATAGTGCAGATGCGGAGGTTTGCCTTTGGCATTTCCGGTATCACCAACGGTGCCAATGCGATCGCCAACCTTTACAAAAGAAAACATCTTTTTATCGATAGAATTCAAATGCGCGAAATAATGAACACGCCACTTTGTCCCCAGCACCAGCACTATTTTGCCACCCCTATTCAATTCACCTGTCCACAAAACAATACCATCAGTAGATGAAAGTACCGGCACACCTCGTTTCGCAAAAATATCTACTCCTTTGTGAACGCCCGATTTTCCCCAGGGCAAATACCAAAAAGACTTTGCATGATAACTGGTTGTATTCGCGCCTTTCACCGGCATAACCATGCGTTGGGGTAAAAGAAACCCAATGAGAACAATGGCCAACAAAACATATTGCCACCGAATGCATAGGCAAACAAACATACTTTTAATGTTGATTTGATTTGCGATTTAAAAATTGATGAACATCGTCTTTCCAAACATCACGGTATCTCAACAGGTATCTTTCATGACCTGCCTCATGATAGATCTTCAGAAACTTCTCTCCAGCAAGGTTGGTGAAAATCGCTTGGGTCTCTTCCCTGCTCACCCGATTGTCTTTCGCTCCATAAAGCAATAAAGTGGGACAATTAATTTTTGAAGCGTACGCAACAGGGTTATGACCAAACGCCCAAAAACCATTTTGAACTCCACCCCAAAACACAATCATGGAAGCAAATGGAAATGAAGGCAGCTTCATAAGGCGAAAACGCGCTTGTACTGTTTGATACATCGTTCCAAACGGACATTCGATAATGATTCCGTTTACCTGCATTGGATCATCGGCTAATGCTTTCATGATCGCAACAGCACCCATCGAAACACCAAATAAATAAATGGTTTGCTCGCCTTGTTTTTGAACAAATTCAAATGCTGTTCGCACTTGCGTTGTTTCCTTAAACCCGATGGTGGTTTGGTTTCCTTCTGAATTGCCGGAACCCATAAAATCTACTAACAAGGTGTTGTATCCAAATTGTTGGAATATTTGTTCGTGATCCAGCAAGGAAGATTTTTCGGCTGCATAGCTATGAAATAAAATAATCGTTCCGATGGCATTCGCTTGTTTGATATACCAACATTCAATCTTGCGATTGCTCTGCAACACGACCGTTTCGAATGGAACTGCTGGCATCTTCGAGCTAACAGGCGGTGGGTTTTGCACACCGGTAAAAAGCGACTTTAACGCAACAGATGATGCGTTATTATTGATCTTCTTGCCTAAGGCCGGCTCCTCAAAATGTGTAAAGCGGTAAGAGTGAATGATTGCCAATACATTTGCAAAGACAAAACCAACAGCCACCAACCAAATGCTGAATCTTACGATCTTCCTTTTGGCAAAGTGAAGCGTCATCATTAGATGGTTTATTGAATAATTCTCCCGGACTTCACAACAATCTCAGAACCTTCTGCCAGAAAAACAGATTTAGGTTTTTCATTTTGAAGGAAAGTAAAATCATCTCCATACACATCTTTAAAATCAACATCAATTTGTGAATCGATCGCTTGATAGACTTGCCATATAGGATGCTCAACTCCGTATTCTGATGTCTTGGTTGGTGAAAGTTGTGTGTAACCCCAATAGTGCTCGGTAATAAATTCTTCTTCTGAATCTTTCTGCACTAAAGCACTTTTGCTTTCCGCTGTAACCTTAAATGAGTTCCACGATTTCTTTTTCCATGCATACTCCACTACCAATCGATCTTCAGTTGTTGTCCATGAATGGCGCATGGGCATCGTTTCATATCTTTCTCCATAAACTGTATTCGCAATGAAGGTAAGCGCTGGCTTTGGGACGATCTCTTTGATAAAGACAACGCCTCGCTTCCATTCACCATCATCTAGATAGCGAACATAAAATCGAAGGTTCACTTCTTCGAAGTTGGTGTGAAACGGTATTTTAATTCCAAGCAAGCGGGTGTCCAGAAACATGAAGCCAACCAAGCTGACATAGCAGGTGTTGTTCCACAAATCAAGTTCCGTTTTGTACGGCAAATACTTTTTTAAAAGAGATGGATCGATCGCATAGTTCGCAATAGCCAACTTACGCCACTCTGCTTCTAAAAATGTTCTTGCCATCGCTTATATTATTTCACTGGTTCACGATGACCCACCCATGTAAATCGTTTCGTAACATACTCAGGGTTTGTAAATGACGCATTACCGGAAGGATTACCCCCTGTTACGTGAAAATCTGAGAAGGCTGCATTTTGATTCATGTAAATACCTCCCACCAAATTAAAGGATACAGGAGTTGCCGCCATCGACATTTCATCGGCAATCTTTTCGCGCACTGTGGAGTCAGTTGTGTAGGCACCACACGAGATTGCTCCGTGTTGTTGTGCGAGCGATTGTGCCAGCGCAATGGACTCATCTGTATTTTTTGTTTTGATGAGAAGTGCGATAGGTCCAAACAACTCTTTACTAAAAATATCTTTCTTGCTGCCGTCTACTTCAATTACCACTGGAGTTGCTACGCGCGCATTTTTAAATTGTGGATTCTCAAATGTCCGCGACTTTAACCAAACTTTGCCATCGATTTTTTCAGCATCGATTACGCGTGTGCTGGTGTTTTTGTTTTGAACCGCACCTAAGACAAAGGGACCGGCCTTTGGGTTGTCGATGAGGCCATTGATGTTTGCCACAAACTTTTCTGCGAACTCATCAAATGAAACGGAGCCGGTTGGAGTTTTGATTCCGCTGGCCGGGATGTAAAAGTTTTGCGGAGCTGTACACATTTGCCCGCTGTATAAATTGACAGAGAAAGCAAGATTAGCTGCTACCTTATCTACATCTTCTACTGAATCTAAGATCACAGAGTTCACGCCTGTCTTCTCCGTGAAAACGGCTTTGTCAGGTAGTGCTTCCAAGTACGAACCAAATGCAGAATTACCGGTGAAGTCAATCAGCTTTACGCTCGCATGTTCTGCTAATTCTTTGGTGATCATTCTATCAAATGTGTCTGCAGCCAATTGACATGTATTGGGATCCAGATTGTTTTCTTGTAACACCTTTTGAATCTCTGCCACAAAAATGGCGATGGGGAGAATCGCACCAGGATGTGGTTTAACAATCACAGAATTGCCGGTAATTAAACTTCCGTAGATGCCGGTTACAGAATTCCACGTAGGAAAAGTTGAACATCCGATCACGACCGAAATACCTTTTGGAACTGCGCGCCACTCTTTGTTGAGTTGCAAATTGAATTTACCCATCGGCTTTTCCCAAATGGCACTGGATGGAAAGCGATTCAGTTCCTCATACCCTGCAGCGATTGCTTCCAGCGCACGATCAGCAGCATGTGGGCCTGATGCTTGAAAGGCCATCATGTATCCCTGACCGGTAGTGTGCATAGTAGCATACGCCACTTCAAAGAAGCGGGCTTTCACACGCTCCAACGACTCCATTAAAATTCCCGCTCGGTCTTGCGCGGAAACTTTTCGCCATTGATGAAAAGATTTTTGTGCGCGATCAATTAAGGTGTTAGTGGAAAAAATTGGATAGCTAACTTTCAACTCCTCCTGCAAGTAAGGAGATTCCTCTTGCCCAGCCCATCCTTCGGGATTGGCTTGCAACAATTCTTCAAATTTTTTGCCCAGCATATGTTTGAATTTGACTTGCCCATCCGCATCGGCTGTCTCGCCATACACTGCGGGTGCGGGGTGCTCTACAAACGCTGCGTAAAATGTTCGTGCATGCAAAGCGTCAATAGCTTTGGTGATAGTAGGTTGATGTTTTTCGAATAGGCTCATATCTTTTTCCAGTTATCTATTTGTAAATCGGGGATGCGTGAGAAATGTTTTTCATTATTCGTAATCAAAACCAAGTTGTGTTCTAAAGCGATGCCTGCAATTAAAACATCCTGATTGTCTAAGACACTTCCTTTTCGTTGCAAGTGCGCGGCTATTTTCGCGGAAAGAGTTACCGATGCTTCAGAAATATTTATCACATTATTAGAAGAACAAAAAGCTTCAAACTTTCGAAGTTGCGCGCGGGCGTCATTCATGAGCAGTCCGCTTAAAACTTCAAAATAGGTGATCATGGAAATATTAAAACTATCGTAATAATCTAAGTAAAGAGAGAATCGGTTGGTTACCGTTTTATCTCCTCTAAAATAGTAAGATAAAATATCCGTATCGATCAGAACTTCCCTCATGAAAGCACATTGCGTCTACTGGCTCTTCGTTTGGGGAGATTGTCTGTTAAATCGGCAAAAATATCTTTTGGTAGATCTTTCCAAAGCCCGCCATACGCCAGCAATTCTTTTTTTCGCTTTTCTTTCGACTGAAGATTGTCGATATAATTACTGATTCGATCCAATTCAGAGTCGTTGGCCTTCTCTACCTTTTTGATAATCTTCTTCCGTATGGTCTCGGTTCTCATCATACCACAAAAATAATCATTTCTGACCACCAAATACTTTCTTGAGGAGATCACTGGTGCGGGCAGCCGGATCTTGACGGATGCTCTTTTCTTCTTTGGCAATCATGGTAAATAATCCCTGAATGGCCATATCGGTGGCATAGTCGTTCAGGTTGGGATTTACCTTGGTGATGAACGGAATACGGTTGTACTGATTAACCAAATCGCCATAGTATTTAGTGGCTTGCACTTTATCTAAGGATGCTTGCACAATGGGTTTAAATTTTTCTTTCAATTGTGCAGTGGTTGTCTTTTTAAGATACTGAGTAGCGGCATCGGGTTGGCCTTTTAAAATGGCAAACGCATCATCGATTGTCATTTGTTTGATGGCGGCAAGAAAAATGGGCTTCGCTTCTTTTGCGGCTTCCTCGGCACCTCGATTTAAGGTAACTACAAATTTATCGACTTCTTTGCCCATGCCCAAAGCACGCAACTTGGTTTCGACCATTTTCACATCTTGTGGGAAAGGAATTTTGATCTCCGGATTTTTGTAGTAGCCATCAATTTTTGAAATCAGATCGGTGCCTTTGCTCACGCCATTCACCAACGCTTCTTTCAATCCATTCGTGACCTCTGCGGTAGTGAGTGGCTTAGAAGGATCTAATACTTTTTTTGCATCGTTGAGAATTTTATCAAACTGAGCAAACGAGCTGCTGCCCACGAGCATGAGGAAGAAGAAAATGTATTTTTTCATAAGTAATAATATTCGATTACGAAGGTACGTAATCAAAACTTAAACGCGATGAAATAGTTATTCATATACAGGCGTACAAAATTTGATGCGAAATGATGCATTTGATAGTTCGTAGTCATTTGGTGCGGGCATCGGCTAGGGATAGAAGTGGAAAGCCACGCTGGCACAAAATTTAAATGTTTACTGACGCCTGTTGCGTGGCTTGGAGCGAATAGCCCGGTGCCCCTTGCGCCTCGCGGGGCAAGCCGCAAAAAAAAATTAAATCAACGTTTCGCGGGTAATCTCGCTCGTGTTTTTGCAACCCGCCAGTCCCATCGTTAAATCAAAGTCGGCCAGGAAATTGCGAAGCACTTCTTTCACGCCTTCTTCGCCTGCAAGTGTGAGGCCATACACGTAGGGGCGACCAATGCACACGGCTGTTGCTCCCAGTGCAAGCGCTTTGAAAGCATCGGCTCCACCGCGCACACCACTGTCAATCAAAATCGGAATCTGACCAGCTACGGCTTCTGCAATTTTTGGAAGCGCTTCAAACGTGCTGATCGAACCATCGACCTGCCGACCACCATGATTGGAAATAATGATACCATCGATGCCATGATCGATGGCGAGGCGCGCATCATCGGGATGCAAAATTCCTTTCAGCAAAATGGGCAGCTTAGTATGCTGGCGCAAAAATTTCAGATCGTCCCACGTGAGAGCGGGATTGGAATAAATGCTGACAAACTTTTGCACGGCCTTGATCGGTCGTTTTGATTTTAGCTTTGAAAAAAATCCGTTGCCGGGATAATTTTTAGTCATCGTGATGAGTCCGCTAAGTAATTGAAACGTGAGTTGCTGTTTCGCTGCAGGCTCAACTTCGTCCATCAATTTTTGAAACACCGGATCGGAAGTGTATTGTGCAATGCCACGGCCTTCCATGAAAGGCAGATAGGCCATGTCGAGATCACGTGTGCGCCAGCCGAGCATAGTGGTATCGAGTGTAACGGCAATGGCTGAACAGCCACATCGCTCGGCACGTTGCACAAAGCTCGCAACGAGATCGCGCGACTTGCTCCAATACAATTGAAACCAATGCGGACTGTTGCCCATAGCTTCAGCAACTTGCTCCATGGGGCGCGATGATTGATTGGAAAATATGTAGGGAATGTTCAATGAGGCTGCGGCTTTGCCCACAGCAACATCAGCTTGTGGATGAACCATCTCTAACACACCAATGGGTGAAAGAAAAAAGGGCGATGGATATTTTTGTCCGAGCAGTTGAATGCTAGTGTCGCGCTCGCTCACATTGCGCAACATGCGCGGAATGATTTTATATTTCTCAAATGATGCGCGGTTGGCACGAATGGTTGACTCTAACCCCGCACCACCTACGATGTACGCTTTTGCCTGCGTACTCATTTTAGCAGCAGCAGCTTCTTCTAACTTGATCGGATCAATCGGCACGATGGGCAAGCGACCGGCAAACCCTTTGGAATAAATTTCTCGCTGACGATTGGCTCCGGAAGTTGAAGAGGCGATCATGGTATAGAATTAGATTTGAGATGTGAGACTTGAGATAGGAGATTTAAGAGATTGGTGATTTGGTTATACTTTATTTTTCGTATCGATGACAATGGTAACGGGGCCATTGTTGAGCAAGGCTATTTTCATATCGGCACCGAACTCGCCCGACTGTACACTTTTACCTAACTCTTTACCGAGGGCAGCAATCATTTTTTCATAGAGTGGAATGGCCACAGGTGGCTTGGCTGCTTTGATATAGCTGGGTCGCATTCCTTTCTTGGTGCTGGCGTGCAAGGTAAACTGACTGACTAGCAGAATATCTCCGCCATCATCTTTTACGCTCACATTCATCACGCCTTCGGCATCGTCAAAAATTCGCAAGCCCACTAGCTTGGTGCTGAGCCATTCAATGTCTTCATCGTTGTCGGCATCTTCGATACCAATCAATACGAGAAGTCCTTTGCCAATTTGTGATTTGATGACGCCATGGATGGTGACGCTGGCTTCGGTGACACGTTGAACGACTGCGATCATATTTCTAAAAAGCTTGCATTTCAATGGATGAATGGATGTGTTGACCGGGAGTCGTTTGTTGAGCATAAGCGACCAAGGCACGCGCTACTTTTATGGATTCGATGGACGCATATTTTTTCGGAATCAAGAACCCAAAAATTTTATAAAAAGTCTGCGCGGCTTCTTCTCCGGTGCGTTGCTCTTGTCGCGGACCGGTGAGCAAAGATGGTTGCAAAATATGAAAGCTGTCGAAACCAATTTTACTGATTGCTTCTTCGACTTCGCCCTTCACCTGATTGTAAAAAATGGACGAGTTTTTATTGGCACCTAAAGCGGAGACCAATAAATATTTTGTTGCTCCATTTTGTTTGGCCACTTGTGCCAATGCGAGTGGAGCATCGTAGTCTACCGCGCGAAAGGCCTCTTTGGTTTTAGCTTTGCGCATGGTCGTACCCAGGCAACAGAAAACATCATTACATTTTACAGTTTGTAATGCCGTGGGTATTGCACTCAACTCGCAAACAATATTATTTAGTTTTGGATGCGTGATGGCTAAAGGCTTTCGGCTGATGGCCACTACGGATGAATAGGCATCGTTCTTCAGCAATAGGTCTAAGAGTTGGCTGCCAATCAATCCGGTGGTACCAGCGAGTAAAGCTACTTTGCTCATGTTAGAATATCTGTTGAATTTCTTTCTTCAACTCCGACAACGAGTGATTGATCAAATCTACTTTCCGGTCTATCGACATTTGAAACACTTGTTTGGCCAGATCGATGCTGGATGCATTGGCAGGCATTTGTCCGGCCGCTTCGTTGATCAAAATGATAAGATCTTCTTTTGCATTTTTGATTTGATTCCACACCTCTTCGCTCATATACACTTGCTGCGATACGTTGTGGTTATACTCGTTGCGCACTTCATCTAACAATATTTTTTGAAAGTCGCGGGCCGAAAGGCCGGGGTTATTGAGACGGATGAGTAGGTTTTGTGGCGAGATTCGTTCTAAAAACAAAACCATTCGCTCGTAGGCTTGCATGCGGACAGGTAAAATGGTTTCAATGCTGCGACTGCGTACTTCCAGTTTCTTCAAGTCAATTTCGCGCTGAATGAACGACCGCACCATCAAGTAAACGGCATAGAGCACAATCGCTGCCGGAATCAACAACTTTCCAAATTCAAGTAAGGCATTCATAGGAATTTTTTAATGGTCTATTATGTTCGAAATTTAGGTAATTTTATAGGAACAAATTAGGTTGTTATGAATACGGAAAAATTAAAGGAATATCTGCACCAAATAGCCGATAGTGTGAATAAGGATACACGCCTGGATGATATTTATGATCAACTGGCTCTGCTGGAAGATATTGACGAATCGGAAGAAGAGGAAAAAGCCGGAAAGGTAATCGCACAAGAAGAAGTGATTTTGCGGGCCAAGAAATGGTTAAAGTAGTTTGGACGGAAAGGGCCTTGGCTCAATTAGAAAGAGCCATTGTTTACATTAAAACGGAACGGGGTGTTTCATACGCTACCATTGTTCTTGAGAAAATACTGGAAAAAACTTCTGCCTTGGAGATGTTTCCACGAAGAGGTCAGGAAGAAGTTTTATTAAAACATAAAAAGGCAGAATACCGATATCTTATCGTATTCTCATTTAAAGTAATCTATAAAGTTCTACAAGATCGTGTTGTGATCTCGCGTATTTTTCATGCAGCACGAGACCCAAAAAAACTGAAAGGCATTTAACATGTTTGACAACGTAAAACCTATTGGAATTAGTGCCCGCGCAGCAGCCGAGGTAAAAAAGATCATGCAAACCAAAAACATTCCAGCTGACTATGGCTTGCGACTTGGAATCAAAGGGGGCGGCTGCGGAGGCGTGGCGCTCATGATTGGCTTCGACAAGCAAAAGCCTACGGACTTAGCCTACGAAGTAGACGGCATTCCGGTATACGTAGAAAAAAAACATACCATGTATCTGATCGGAAAAGAAGTCGACTTTTATGAAGATGCCGATGCTAAAGGATTTTTGTTTGCTGAGGCTAAGTAAACTAGAAGCTCGATACTCGGAACCAGAAACCTGCAACAAGTTATTTCACTTTAACCACCACAACACTCGCTTTTTTGCACACACCTCCAATGGGTGGATTGAACTTGGATATTTTTACCTCCACTAATTTGGCAGAAGGAAATTTCTGTAAAGATTCTTCAGCTATTAAATGACCTACCGTTTCCAGCAATTTTGCCGGACGCTCCATCGCTTCTTTTACAATAGCATACACATCTTCGTAGTTGATAGTGCCGTTCAGTTCATCGCGAAAAGCAGATTCCGAAAAAACCGTATCAATGGAAACATCCACTTCAAACTTATTTCCCGATGATCGCTCGTGTGGATACACTCCATGGTAGGCATGGAACTCAAGGCCTTCCAGCACTACTTTGCCCGTCATTGGATGTCGTCAAAAAAAGATTTTTGCACTTTGGTTTCGCTTGCCATCACCGGCTGAGAAACTTCCTTCACCACGGGTTGCGTTGGCAAAGCCATAGCATTTTTGATTTCGCGTTCTACCTCAGCATTGGGAAACAAGGCTTTCTTTGTTTCGCGTTTAGCGAGTGCTAAATGTTGATCCGGATCAAAGTCACGTGCTGCGGTTTTGGCGCGATCCACACGGTCAATCGTCTCTGCTGCTAGTCGCTTCATATCTGAAAGCAAATTGTCTTTATGTAATTCGAGTGTCTTGTAGTGTTGCCCTAGCGTCTTCAAGCGCTCTTCCATCTCCACCAGCATCTGCTTCGAAATAAACTCCGATTCTTCGATGGTGTTTTTCGCTTTGTTCTTCGCCTCGTTCAGCATCGAATCAGCCTTCATTTGCGCTTCGCGTAAAATCAACTCAGCTGTTTTGTTAGCTTGATCAATCACATGCGCACCCGTATCTTCGGCTGTCTTAAGCGTTTTATAAAGAGAGCTTTCAACCTCGCGCAATTTTGCCACTTCGCGTTCGGTAGCCTCGTACTTTATTTTCATTTCCTTGGCATCATCCTGCATGCGCTCCCACTCTTGCGAGAGCGATTGGAGGTACGCATTTACTTCGTCCTTATCGTAGCCGCGCAATACACGCTCAAAAGCTTTCTGGCGAATTTCTAACGGAGTGATTCTCATGATGTGGTAGTTTAAATGACAGTTTAAAAAATGAAAGATTAAAAAATGAAAAAATCCACTAACAAATATAGTAATTAGTTCTGAATCTGCTTAGCATCAGGCATTTAATAAAAGTAAACGAACCCAAAAGGCAAATGTTGCTGTCCCGATAGCTATCGGGAGGCTGTCGGCAGTCGCCAGCCTATGTCGACTCCAGCACAGAGGCTGGGCTCCAACAATGCCTCCATCCTTGGCCGAGCGCGGGTGAACTTAAAAATCCGGTTGCTAAAAAAGATTCGTACCTTGATTTAATGAATTGCTAAAAAATGAAATCGTCTACCTCAAAAGCAACTAATTCAGAATTGGTCACCCAACACATCCAAAAATTAGCACCAGATTTACGAGCGGTGGTTGAGTACATTCGCCAGTTCATTCTAAAAATTGATCCGTCCATTGGTGAGCAAATCAAATGGAACAATCCCTGCTTTTACTATACCGGAGAAATGAAAGCCTTCGACCCGAAAGAGTACAAACGCGAAATTGTGGTGATGAATCTTTTCAAAGGCCGCATGATGCTGGTGCTGCCCAGTGGCGCTAAAGTAAAAGACACCTCCGGCTTACTACAAGGCGATTACAAAGACGGGCGGAAAACCATCACATTCGCTGATCTGGCCGATGTAAAATCAAAAGAAAAAAATCTAAAAAAGATCATTCAAAATTGGCTTCAACAAGTGGAGTAAGCTCTACTCTTCGGGCTTGCGAGCCGGTTGTGCTTTGATCTCGTGCAGGTTGATATTGTATTGATCAAACAGCTTTCGCGAATCATCCATAAAAGTTTTGAAAAGCGCTTTCGATGTTTCGTCTTTAATAAAACGCGTGGTGTCGTTTTCAAAATCATTCACCGGAAGGGAATAAAAATGCTGCTTTGAATCTGCCGTGCGATACACCCACTCCAATAAATAACCGGCTGAGTCAATTCGCGTTGTAGCGAGACTGTCTTTTGTAATCTTGCTCAATTCCACTTGCAACATCGCACCTCCATTGCGGTAACGAGGCCGCTGCCCAGAGATAAAATTGCCCAATGAATACGCCACCAGTTGCTGCTGCTCTTTTCGCCACTGCATTGGCTGCAACACATGCGGATGCGATCCGATCACTAACTGTACGCCCCATCGGAAAAATAATTCAGTTAAGATTTTCTGTTCAGCCGAAGGTTGCGATTGATACTCCATACCCCAGTGTGTGAAAACAATGATAAAGTCAGGTTGCAGTTGCTTTGCATTTAAGATGTCTTTGTGTATTTGAGCAGTATCAATCAGATTTACAATATTCGGCTTCGTTACGCGAATGCCGTTGGTACCATACGTGTAATTCAGTAATGCCAGTCGAAAACCTTTTCGTTCAATGATCAGCGGATAAAGCTTGGCTCGCTCGGCACTATCACGAAATGTTCCGGTGTGAATAAATCCAAGGCTGTCAAGCATTTTGATGGTTCGCTCCACTCCTTTCTTTCCCCGATCCAAACTGTGATTATTAGCCGTAACCAACACGTCCATTCCTGCATTTTTCAATGTAAGCGCTAATTCATCAGGCGCGCAAAATTGTGGATATCCTTTGAAGGGTGCTCCGGCCAATGTCAATTCCAAATTACCAATGGCCAAATCGACCGATTCGAAATAGGGTTTTACAAATTGAAAGCACGCATCGTATTCATATTTTTTGGTAACTGGGTTATAGGCGCTCTGTATCTGCGAATCGTGCTGCATGATGTCACCCAAAAACAACAACGACAAGCGTGTGGTGTCTTGCGCGAAAGCTCCAACACCTACCCACATTAACAATAAAACCAATTTACTTTTTCTCATTTACTTTCGCTTATCACACTAAAATCAATTTCCCAAACAGATATGCTTCGGTCGTCACTGGCACTGATCAACTGATTCTGATACGGTGTCCACAACAATTTATTCACCGAAGTACCATGCCCCGCGTGACGTCCTTTGTCAATTACTTTCAACAACTTCAACGCCTGCGTGTCCCACACCTTCACCGATTTATCCATGCTGGCCGTTGCAAAATAGTTTCCATCTGGACTAAACACCAGATGATTGATGGCATACAGGTGCGCTGCAATTTCCTCCACAGATTCGTAACGATTCGCAGCATCCCATACCCTCAATTTTGCATCGCGGCCTCCGCTGATTAAGAAATTGGAATTCGGAATGTAACTCAACGTAAAAACAGAATTGGTATGCGCCATAAACTCGCGTTTCAAAGAATAATCGTCCGTTGAAAAAATGCGGATCGAAAAATCACTAAAGGCAATGGCTACTTCACTACCAATTGGGTTGACAGTTATGGCACGAACACTCTTCTCGCTGATTTGCATTCTTTTTTTGATTCGCCATTCTTTTAAATTTAATATGGTTATAAAACCATCGCCACCGGCAATCCATAAATCACTCCCGATTGATTGAATATCAAAAATGGCTGCATTTGAAATTTGTAGTGAGGCTAACTCCTTCTTATTCTTCCAATCCAGCAAATGAATACCTGAATAATTTTGTGCTGCAATCAACTGATTGGTATCTTTCAAATAATGCAATGCATAAACCGAGTTAGGTAGTTTGGCGATCAGTTCACCTTCCTCCAGTCGCGCTAAATCCCACCGCGCCACCATGCCTTTGCCATCGGCTGAAAAAAAATACTGCGCGTCTCCACTCGCCTGAAGTGTATAAACACAATCCGCGTGACCGGTGAGAGTATGGATTTTTTTAACGAGTGGCGTTGGCATTTGCTGCCTGAATTAGAGAATTGAAAATATTTTCACAAAATTGGGCTATAAACTCGTAGCAACCAATGCCTCTTCACAAAATAGAACAATACAATCAAGGTGGATGGGGCATTTGGCACATTGAAGAGACCGAAGAAGAGTTGGCTTTTGACGCCTTCGAACAAGCGCCACTTGAATTAGTAAGCACCACTAAACGGCTTGAGTGGCTCACAGCGCGTGTTTTAATCAGGCATCTTATTGAGCAAAACAACTTTGCCTATAATGGGTTGATCAAAGATAAATTTGGTAAGCCTTTTTTGCGTGATCTGTCATTGCAAATTTCGTTGACACACTCCTTCCCTTTTGTAGCTGCTCAATGGCACAAAATGTTACCCGTTGGCATCGACTTAGAGCAGCCGAAAGAAAAGCTATTGAAGGTAGGGCCGCGGGTTTTATCGGCTGAAGAGTGGAAAGATGCGAATTCAGACCAAACCAAACTTTGTATTTATTGGTGTGCCAAAGAGGCATTGTATAAGAATTATGGC
>JABFSO010000251.1 GCA_013140555.1 Cyclobacteriaceae bacterium
ATGTTGAAAACATCCGGATGTGCTTTTTCAATTTCATCCAACAGAATTACTGAATATGGTTTCCTTCGTACAGCTTCCGTCAATTGGCCACCTTCATCATAACCTACATAACCGGGAGGCGCACCAATCAATCGACTCACACTGTGTTTCTCTTGATACTCACTCATGTCAATGCGCACCATGGCGTTATCATCATTAAAAAGATAATCAGCTAGTGCTTTCGATAATTCCGTTTTACCTACACCAGTCGTTCCCATAAAAATGAACGAACCAATCGGGCGCTTTGGATCTTGCAATCCCGCTCTACTTCTGCGCACCGCATCGCTCAATGCTTTGATCGCTTCTTCTTGTCCTGCCACACGTTTGCCCAATTCAGCTTCAAGCGACAAAAGTTTTTCGCGCTCGCTTTGCAACATCTTCGAAACAGGTATGCCTGTCCACTTGGCTACAATCTCCGCAATGTCTTCGCTGTCTACTTCTTCTTTCATCAGCGAGTTTTCGCCTTGCATCTCTTTCATTTTAACTTCAAACTCAGCCAGACGTTTTTCGGCAGCGGTAATTTTTCCATAGCGAATCTCTGCCACCTTTCCGTAGTCGCCCGCCTTTTCGGCTTGCTCCGCTTCAAACTTGAGTTTGTCAATCGCCTCTTTCTCCCAACGAATACCTTGCACTACTTCTTTCTCACTTTCCCATTTCGCCTTGAGTGAATTGCGTGTTTCGGATAGCTCAGCAATGTCTTTGCTCAGCACAGCTTCTTTGTCTTTATTTTTTTCTCTGCGAATGGCTTCACGCTCAATTTCCAGTTGCATGATTTTGCGATTCATCTCATCCAACTCTTCGGGCAACGAATCCATTTCCAAGCGAAGTTTTGATGCTGCTTCGTCCATCAAGTCAATGGCCTTGTCGGGAAGGAAGCGATCAGAGATATATCTGCTCGAAAGTTCTACCGCAGAAATCACTGCATCATCTTTGATGCGCACGCCATGATGTAATTCGTATTTGTCTTTGATACCACGTAAGATGGAGATTGAATCTTCCACCGTAGGTTCATCGACCATCACCGCCTGAAATCTGCGTTCTAGTGCTTTATCTTTCTCAATGTATTTTTGATATTCTTTCAAGGTGGTGGCACCAATGGCATGTAGTTCGCCACGTGCTAATGCGGGCTTTAACAAATTCGCAGCATCCATCGCACCTTCACCACCGCCTGCGCCTATCAAGGTGTGAATCTCATCGATGAATAAAATAATTTCACCATCCGAATCAGTCACTTCTTTGATCACGGCTTTCAGACGCTCTTCAAATTCGCCTTTATATTTAGCTCCGGCTACGAGCAAACCCATGTCCAAAGAAACTAAAATTTTTGATTTTAGATTTTCGGGAACATCACCATTCACAATACGCTGTGCCAAGCCTTCTACAATGGCGGTTTTACCAACGCCTGGTTCACCTAGTAAAATCGGATTGTTTTTAGTTCTGCGTGCCAGAATTTGCAACACGCGTCTGATTTCTTCATCGCGGCCAATCACCGGATCGATCTTTCCTTTCTTGGCGAGATCGTTCAGATTTTTGGAATAACGCTCCAGTGATTTATACTTTGCTTCGGCATTCTGATCTTTCACGGAAGTGCCACCACGCAATTCTTGAATCGCTTTGATTAAACTACCACGATCGAAGCCTACATCTTTTAAGAGAGTAGATACTTTATCCTTCGTTGCTAACAACGCAAGCAATAAATGTTCTACCGCTACATAGTCGTCTTTGAATTCGCGCAATTCTTTCTCCGCATTTTGTAACACGGTATTGCTGGTGGGAGAAAGATATGGCTGCTGACCGCTTGCTTTCGGGTATGAATTGATCAATTCCTCTAACTTGGAAGTCAATATTTGGGTATTGACATTCAATTTCTTGAAAACGTATTGCGTTACGTTTTCATCGGTCTCCAGAATAGCCTTCAATAAATGCCCCGGCTCAATGGCCAACTGTTGCAAAGCAGTGGCTATTTCGGCAGACTTCTGTAAAGCCTCCTGCGATTTGATGGTGAATTTGTCGAAGTTCATATAGGTGTGTTTGGCTCACACACATCAAATTACTATCCATGTTAAATAGTTGATGTTTTTCAGAAAAAATGACATTAAATTGAAGGATAATAAATGATATTCGGTCAACCTGACTTATACTATGCCAAAACGAGTTAAACCAAAGGTAAATCAGCGCACCAACCTTTTGATTGAAGTAGCTTGGGAAGTTTGCAACCAAGTGGGCGGAATCTATACGGTGATCCGATCCAAGGCTCCGGCTATGATGGAAAATCATGCAACGGATTATTGCATGGTTGGTCCGTATCTTTCCAAAAGCATCATGGCTGAGTTGGAGCCATTAGAGCAAGCCAACGATGTATTTGGTCAGGCAGCAGCGAATCTCAGCAAAAAAGGATATGAGGTAATTTATGCCGAATGGTTGATTACCGGCAAACCACGTGTAGTTCTTTTGAATCCAAATGCCATCGAAGAAAAAGCCATGGCGGTGATCAAATATTTGCTGTGGAAAAATCACAACATCAGTATTCCGGATGGTAATAAATTGATCGATCAGGTAGTTGGTTTTGCTTACCTCACCAAATTATTTTTTGATGAAGTAGATAAGCTCTCGGGCGATCAAAAAGTGATTGGTCATTTTCACGAATGGATGGCGGGGTTACCCATCTTAGATATCAAGCGCGATGGCATGAAAGTAAAAACCGTTTTTACAACACATGCAACACAGCTAGGTCGTCACTTGGCCATCAACTCTCCGCTATTTTATGCGCACCTTCCTTTTTTCAAATGGGAAGATGAAGCACACAAGTTTGGTGTAGCTACCGAAGCATCGATTGAATATGGTTGCGCACAAAGTTGTGATGTGATGACTACCGTAAGCGATGTGACTGCACGTGAGTGTAAACATTTGTTACGCAGACAACCCGATGTGATTCTTCCTAACGGACTGAACATTCAGCGATTTGAAGCACTGCACGAATTTCAAAATTTGCATTCCCGCCACAAGGAACAGATTCATCAATTTGTGATGGGTCATTTCTTTCACTCGTATTCCTTCAACCTTGACAAAACCATCTACTTTTTTACCAGCGGACGATTTGAATACAAAAACAAAGGTTTTGATTTAACACTTGAAGCACTTGTTCATTTGAACGAACAGCTCAAACGAGAAAACTCGGAGTACACGGTGGTCATGTTCTTTATCACCAAGCGTGAATTTTACAGCATCAAACCGGAAGTGCTGCAATCCAGAGCGGTGATGGAAGAGGTGCGCCAAACCTGCGAAGCCATCGAACGACAAGTGGGCAAGCGTTTGTTCTATGAGAGTACGATGAGTCAGGATCACCGACTTCCACAACTCAACGATTTTGTGGATGAGTATTGGAAGCTGCGTTACCGCAGAACCATTCAATCTTGGAAAAGCAGCAAGTTGCCCTTGCCGGTTACTCATAAACTAGTCAATGAAGAACAAGATGACATCATCCAATTTTTACTGCGCAGAAATTTACTAAACCGCGAAGAAGATAAAGTGAAGGTGGTGTACCATCCGGATTTTATCAACTCGACTAATCCGTTGTTCGGCATGGATTACAGTCAGTTTGTGCGCGGCTGCCACTTAGGAATTTTCCCGAGCTACTATGAGCCATGGGGCTATACTCCGCTTGAATGTATGGCGAGTGGTGTGCCGGCCGTCACCAGCGACTTGAGTGGCTTTGGCGATTACTTGTTGCGCAACATGCCCGATCACGAAAAGGGCGGTATGTTTGTAGTAGAGCGTGGCAAGCGCACATTCGATTGGAGTGCCAAGCAATTGGCTGCCTTCCTGTACAAATTTTTAATGCAAGACAGACGCAGCCGCATTCAACAACGCAACCAAGTTGAAAACTATTCAGCTGTTTTTGATTGGGAAAATCTGATTAAGTATTACGAAGAATCGTACACAATCGCGTTGGCTGATGGAAAATAACTTAAAGCGTTCGTTGACACCGGCCATGGTGTGGGGGCTAGGTGTAGGCTATGTGATATCAGGAAATTATTTTGGATGGAATCTGGGTTTGGAAAAAGGCGGAACACTAGGGCTAGCCATCGCACTCGTTTTTATCATCATACTTTACATCACATTTACTTTTAGTTATACGGAGTTGGCATGCTCCATTCCCAAAGCAGGTGGTGCATTTGATTATGCTAATCGTGCTTTTGGTAAAGAAGTTGGCTTTATCACAGGCATGGCGCAGAACATTGAATTTATCTGTGCACCTCCTGCTATTGCATTTGCGATTGGTTCGTACGGAAATATTTTTTTTCCGGAAATACCCGTGTTAATTTTTTCGGTGATCGCTTACGTGATTTTCGTGATGCTCAATATTTCAGGAGTGAAGGTAGCCGCCACGTTTGAGTTGGTGATTACTATTTTCGCTGTGGCTGCTTTGATTTTTTTTAGCGGCCTCACGTTTCCAAAATTAGAGTGGGCACACTTAGAAAAGAATGCATGGCCGCACGGCTACGAAGGTGTGTTCGCAGCAATTCCATTTGCTATCTGGTTTTTTCTTGGTATCGAAGGAGTTGCTAATCTTGCAGAGGAAACAATCAACCCGAAGCGTACAATCTTAATTGGATTTGGCTCAGCCATCGTCACCTTGGTGGTGTTGTGTATCATCACTTTTATAAGCTCCGTAGGAGTTGCCGGATGGGAAGCGATTGTTTACAAAGCAGATGGAACTGCTTCTGATTCACCATTGCCACTGGCATTGGAATTTATTGTGGATCGCTCATCATTCAGCTATCAAGTTTTATTGATAGTAGGTTTGTTTGGATTGATTGCCTCATTTCACGGATTGATGCTGGCCGCTGGCCGATCTACCTATGAATTTGGAAGAGTAGGTTATGCGCCTGCATTTATCGGCAAAGTGAATGCGCGCTTTCAAACTCCGGCCAATGCATTATTAGTAAACATGGGATTGGGATTGATTGCACTCTTCTCGGGAAAGACAGGTGAGATTATCACGATTTCTGTTTTCGGAGCTTTGTCTTTGTATATTATTTCTATGTTATCATTATTGCGATTACGTAAAATCGAAACAGACTTAGTGCGGCCATTTAAGGTTCCATTGTATCCGTATTTTCCCATTGTAGCGTTGGTGATTGCCAGTTTTTCTTTTGTGGCGATGGCGATCTATAATCTGAATTTAGTCGTGATTTATTTTTTGATAATTGGCGTAAGTTATGGGATATTTAAACTTCAGAGTCGGTCTGTAAAATCGTGAGGTATGACAACACAAGAAATTTTTAGGTATGTTAAGAATCATCCTTCCGGTAAAGTAAAAATCGCTTACGTGGATGTGGACGGAGTGCTGCGAGGCAAATACATCGCAGCCGAGAAGTTTCTGTCGCTAAGCAATGGTGAAACAACTTTTTGTGATGTGATTTTTGGCTGGGACGCTAGCGATGTGGCATACGATAATGGAAAATACACAGGTTGGCACACAGGCTATCCCGATGCACCTGCACGATTGGATTTTTCAACGTTCCGAAAAATTCCGTGGGAAAATGACTTGCCTTTTTTCTTAGGTGAAATTATAGATCCTGATGGAAATCCGGCTTCCGTTTGTCCACGCCAGTTGTTAAAAAAAGTGCAAGCCGATGCGCGGGCCGAAGGCTTCACTCCATTTTTTTCACAGGAGTTTGAGTGGTTTAATTTTCAAGAAACTCCGCATACAGCACAACAGAAAAATTACAAGGACATGCAGCCAATCACACCAGGCATGTTTGGCTACTCGATTTTGCGCACCACATTGCAAAATCCTTTTTTTAACGACCTCTTTGATTTACTCCGCAAGTTTGACGTGCCCATCGAAGGGTTGCATACGGAAACGGGTCCGGGCGTTTTGGAAGCAGCGATTCAATATTCAAATGTGATCGAAGCTGCCGACCGCGCTACGTTGTTCAAGACGAGCGTGAAGGAGATCGCATACAAACATGGTATCATGGCTACATTCATGGCTAAGATCAGTGAAAACTTACCGGGTTGTGGCGGGCATGTTCATCAAAGTTTGTGGGATAAGTCAGGAAAGAAAAATTTGTTTTATGCTGCGAATGATCAACACCACATGAGTGATGTGATGAAGAGCTATGTAGCAGGACAACTCTTTTGTTTGCCGCATCTACTGCCGATGTATGCGCCAACGATCAACAGCTATAAGCGATTAGTCGAAGGGGCATGGGCACCGACTA
>JABFSO010000319.1 GCA_013140555.1 Cyclobacteriaceae bacterium
ATTTTTTAATTCCTCATAGAAACTCAAGTCGATGTAAACTCGCTAATCGGCACTGCAATAGAAAGGTCCCGATGCCGAAGTAGCCGATCCGCAACCGGATTGTGTTTGATCGCGAAATAATTCCAACACAGGAAAACGATAGCCTGGGAGTTGCGCTTGCAACCCATCTACAGTCGATGCCAATACCACCGCCACAAAATGACTGAGTTCTTCTTCTTCGGGGCTTGGCGCTAATGTAACGGATTGGGTTGGGCCCGAATCGATATTGGTTTGCTGAAGCAGTGTAAGCGGGTTCGTACCTGTCAGCCAACTAATCAGCAAAACAACTACAATCGTGCCTAATCCACCTTTGCTTAGAAGCCCTCCCGGAAATCCACCTCCACCTCCGCCACCACTGCTGCCGCGTTGGTCATCTACATTTGAGCTTTCTCTTCTGCCGGTCCATTTCATAGGGGATATGTTTAGTTATGAAGAATGCGCATTTTAGAAAGTTACCTGCACCGTAACCGTTTCGCTTCCACGTTTTACTTTCACCGGCACGGTTTGCCCTTTTTCAAATTTGGTAAGCGAATCCATATATGCCTGAATGTCTTTGATGGTGTAATCTCCAATTTGAACAATCACATCTCCGGTAAGGATGCCGGCTTTCTGAGCAGGCTTACCTTCGCTTACGCCATCTACTTTTAATCCTTCTTCATTGGAGGTATAGCTGGGCATGACGCCCATTGTCACTTTAAAAGATCGGGCAGAACTCATGGATTTATTTTTTGTAGTGAGGAAGGCCAACTTGGGTTGACCGTTTAGTTTTTCGGTAAGCCGAATGATCAAATCTAAAATTTGTTTTTCTCCCTCTGTATTGATTTTCTCAACATCATCTGAAGGCTTGTGATAGTCGCTGTGTGAACCAGTGAAGAAGTGGAGTACTGGAATGTTTTTTAGGTAAAATGAAGTATGATCGGAAGGACCAACGCCTGCCGAATCGGTTTTGATTTTCAATTGATCGCTTGACAAATTTTTGAGCAAAGGCTCCCACACTGGGCTTGTGCCGGTGCCACTCACGGCCAGACTTTTCGTGGTGGGATCTAAACGACCGACCATATCCATGTTGATCATGTAGGTGATTTTGTCTATTGGAATTGTTGGTTGCTCGGTGAAATATTTTGATCCATATAAACCTAATTCTTCGCCACTAAAGCAGATGAATAAAAAGTTGGTGGATTCTTTCACCTTGTTCGTTTGAAAGTAACGTGCTAATTCTAAAACTCCAGCTACGCCCGAAGCATTATCATCGGCACCGTTATGGATTTTATTTTGCGGATTAGCATCCAATGAACTTCCCTGATTTCCTAATCCGAGGTGATCGTAGTGTGCTCCAATAACCACCGTGTAAGGTGCCTTGTTATCGATGAACCCAACTACGTTATAAGCCGTGCCTTCGGCTCCTGTGCCATGTGCACCCGATTTGAAAGTGAATTTTTGGCTATAGCCTTTTCCGTCACCTTTGGGTAATACCCCCATTTCTTTCCATTGCGATTGAATGTAATGCAATGCCAGTTTTTCTCCGGCCGTGCCGGTACCTCTTCCTTCCAACGAATCGCTGGATAAAACTTGAATGTGTTTTTTGATTCGGGCAGAACTAACCTGAGCGCAGAGGTTGGTAGTAATTAAAATTCCGGCCAGCAAGAGCAATGGTTTTTGCATATTTAAATCGGTTGATATAGAGTGGAAATTTACATCCTTAATCTCTTTTTTACTGCCCGCTAATGGTTTATTTTTGAATTATTCCATTTACCTATGCCAACACCTAAGCTCGTTTTGCTCACCGATTTTTCTGAATTGTCAAAAATCGCCATCAAGTTTGCCATTCAAATGGCGGCACCGGTTCAAGCGGAGTTTACTATTCTCAACATCATTCGTTTTGATGGCGTGCAGAAGACCAACTTGCGCATGAAGCAAATCGAGAAAACGATGGTGCAAGTAGCGGAAGAAGAGGGGAGAGAATTGATGGATGAATTACGAAAAGAGATTAAGGGCAATTACAAAATTGAGTTTAAAGCCATTCGCGCTCATACCGTTGCTGAGATGGTGAAGCGCTATACTGATAAAAACAGAACCAACATTGTGGTGATGGGCTCGCGTGGTGCCAGCGCTTTGAAGAAAGTGCGCTTAGGCGGAACTACGGTATCAGTCATTGATGATTGCAATGTGCCGGTGATGGCTATTCCGGAATTTGCCAAGTATAAAAATCTAGAACACATCGTCTACGCCTCTGATCTGAAAGACACCCAAAAAGAACTCGACATGATTGTTGAGTTTGCTCAGATTTATGGATCGAGTGTGCATATGATACACGTTACGCCTAGCATCGATAAAAAAGTGGAGGCTGCCAAGGCGCAAGTAGAGGAAATCATCAAAAAGGTGAACTACAAGAAGTTAGATTTTAAACTGATTTTGGAAGATGATATTCCAAAGGCAATCGATAATTACATCAAGCTAACCAATGCCGATTTGCTAACTACATTTACCCACA
The DNA here is from genome assembly GCA_013140555.1 of Cyclobacteriaceae bacterium. Lineage (GTDB taxonomy): Bacteria > Bacteroidota > Bacteroidia > Cytophagales > Cyclobacteriaceae > ELB16-189. Next base: position 2,531 of record JABFSO010000319.1, read on the forward strand.
AGCTTAGTTTGGAAGAGAAGCTATTCGCGAAAAGCGTAACACGCACCTTGGCATATCTGGGCTCTATTCCATTATTGGCAATCAAGAGAAAATAACTCACCCCACTGATTAGAATTCAGCGCTTTTGGGGAAGCGTGGAAAAGGAATCACATCGCGAATGTTGGTCATGCCGGTTACGAACAACATCAATCGCTCGAAGCCCAATCCAAACCCGCTGTGAGGCGCTGTTCCAAACTTGCGTAATTCCATATACCACCACAAATCTTTTTCAGGAAGTTTCAACTCTTCCACGCGTTTCGCCAGATTTTCATAGCGCTCTTCACGTTGCGATCCGCCAATGATTTCGCCAATGCCGGGGAAAAGAACATCCATAGCCGCTACTGTTTTTCCATCCTCATTTTGACGCATGTAAAACGATTTGATTTCCTTCGGATAGTTGTAGAGAATCACCGGTTTCTTAAAGTGCTTTTCTACCAGATAGCGTTCGTGTTCCGATTGTAAATCAGCACCCCATTGGTCGATCAGATATTGAAACTTCTTTTTCTTGTTGGGAGTAGAGTTTCGGAGAATGTCAATGGCTTCAGTATAAGTGAGTCGCTGAAAATCATTTTCAACTACAAACTTCAATCGCTCGAGAAGACTTAGTTCGTTGCGCTGATCTTGTGGCTTGGCTGCATCTTCTTCTTGCGCCCGTTTGTTCAGAAACTCCAAATCATCGGCACAGTTGGTAAGCGCATACTTCACCAAATATTGAAGCATATCAGTTGCCAATTGCATGTTATCTTGAATGTCGTAGAAGGCCATTTCAGGCTCAATCATCCAAAACTCGGCCAGGTGGCGTGTAGTGTTTGAGTTTTCTGCACGGAAGGTAGGGCCAAACGTATAAATCTCACCCAAAGCCATCGCATAAGTTTCTCCTTCCAACTGACCCGATACTGTCAGGTTGGTTTCTTTACCGAAGAAATCTTCTTTATGGTTGATGTGTCCGTCTTCTGTGCGCGGAGGTTGGTTGATATCCAGCGTGGTCACTCGAAACATATCACCTGCACCTTCAGCATCCGATCCTGTAATGATGGGAGTGTGAACATATTTGAATCCACGGTCATTGAAAAACTGATGAATGGCAAAAGCCATGGCATGACGAATACGCATGACTGCGCTGATCGTGTTAGTCCGTGGGCGAAGATGCGCGATACCTCTCAAATATTCCAAACTTGGTTTATTCTTTAGTTGCAAAGGATACTTTTCTGCATCCGTGTCGCCAAGAATTTCTAATTCGGTTACTTTAACTTCTGATGCTTGCCCTTTTCCCAGTGAAGGAATAAGTTCACCAACTATAGAAAGGCACGCTCCGGTTGTAATTCGCTTTAAAGTAGCTTCGTCCAGTGAATCAAGCGCCACCACAGCCTGCACATTGTGGATGCACGAGCCATCGTTGATGGCAATAAACTGATTGTTGCGAAAGGTGCGCACCCAGCCTTGTACTTTTACCTGTTGCCCCTCCGGGGTCATAGCAAGTAATTCTTTGATTCGAGTTCTCTTCATTTGCTTCAATTTTTGAAAGGTAACACTTTGAAAGTGTGACGGATCGCAAAACAAGGCATTTTGAATTTTTAATCAAAGAGAAATAGAAAACAGAAGCAATAAAAACGAAACATTTCCCTTCCGGGAAACCATCTGCAACTTCAGGCAACTAATAACCACATAACTATTTCACATCATCTGTCGAATTGATAACTTGCAAGCTGAATATGCAGCGTTTAGGACTCAATCAATCCCTTCAGCAAAAACTGTCTCCCCAACAGATTCAGTTTATTAAGCTATTGCAGGTGCCTACCGCAGAGTTGGAAAATCGGATTGAGGAGGAATTGGAAATAAATCCTGTGTTGGAACAAGGTGAGGACGATGACCGGGTGATAGACGATAACCTGCCGGATGAGGTTCCAACCGATGATTTGCCGGAAGGCGATGCCGCTAACGAAGAAGTGAATCCCAATGATGAAATCGACATCAACGATTACCTGCGGGATGATGATTATGGTAGCTATAAAACCTACAACGATGGCGATGAAGATGATGAACGCGAATCGCCCATGGCTACTTCTACTTCCTTGCATGATACCCTGATGACCCAATTGGGATTTTTAGGATTGAATGAAAAGGACTATACCATTGGAAAGCAGTTGATTGGAAGCATTGAAGGAGACGGATACATCCGCAGAGAATTGGACTCGATTGTAAATGACCTCGCCTTTTCACAGGGTATCGAAACCAATCAAGAAGAAGTGGAGGGGATACTTCGTAAGATTCAATCATTTGATCCATCTGGTATTGCCGCGCGCAACTTGCAAGAATGTTTGCTTTTGCAACTAGAGAGAATGGACGATGGACAGGATGTAGATGTTATTGTCGCAAAACGAATCCTCAATGAGTGCTATGAAGAGTTTACAAGAAAGCACTACCCGCGCATTTTAAAGAAGCTCGATTTAGATGATGAAGATTATATAAAAGATGCCATTGAGTTAATCGTGCGCCTCAACCCTAAGCCGGGTGGAGAAGTGACCTCCGGCATGGTTAAAAATCAATATGTTATTCCGGATTTTATTTTAGTGAATAATAATGGCAAACTAGAACTTTCGTTGAACTCCCGCAATGCTCCCGAACTGCGAATCAGTCGCTCATACAATGAGATGTTTCAAGCCTATGAAAAGAGTGACAAAAAAGATAAAAAGCTACGCGAAGCGGTGGCTTTTGTAAAGCAAAAACTAGACTCAGCCAAGTGGTTCATCGATGCCATTCGCCAGCGCCAACTTACTTTATTGAAAACCATGCGCGCCATTGTTGATTTCCAGTATGAGTATTTTCTGGAAGGTGACGAAACGAAATTGCGCCCCATGATTTTGAAAGATGTGGCTCAGCTGATTGGGATGGATATTTCTACTGTAAGCCGCGTAGCCAGCAGCAAAACCGTGCAAACGGACTTTGGTATTTTTCCGCTGAAGTACTTTTTCTCAGAAGGTATTACGACAGATTCCGGTGAGGAGGTGAGCAGCCGCGAGGTAAAACAGATCATCAAAGATATTATCGATGCGGAGGATAAGAATAAGCCTTTGGCGGATGATAAACTGGAGGAAATGCTAAATGAAAAAGGATATAACATCGCACGCAGAACGGTAGCTAAATACCGCGAGCATTTGAATATTCCGGTGGCACGTTTACGAAGAGAATTTAAATCCGGTGAAGAGCGCAGCTAAAATCATCTCCGTTATTTTTCACCCGCTGTTGTTGCCAACCTATATGGTAGCAATTCTACAGCGCTTTTCTCCTTCCATGCTCGGCATTCGTGCTGAACTCAGCCTTACGATTATCGGCCTAATTTTTATTTCCACTTTCGTGATGCCTGCTATTAACCTGTTGATGCTGAAATTTTTTGGTAACGTCAATAGTCTCACATTGGAATTGCGCGAGCAGCGAGTTCTTCCCTTCACCTTTATCATGTTGTTGTATGTGCTCGTTACTTTTCTGTTTTACTATAAACTTCCCTTTAATGAGAATTTCGATAAGTTAATGGTGATTATCACCGCCATGGTGGTTATTACATGGGCTATTACCTTTTTTTATAAAATCAGCGTACACAGTTTGGCCATGTGTGGCGGCTTGGGCATTTTATTGCCACTCAATCAGGCTACCGAGCAACAAGATTTACTAATTC
>JABFSO010000434.1 GCA_013140555.1 Cyclobacteriaceae bacterium
CATACAAACATGGTATCATGGCTACATTCATGGCTAAGATCAGTGAAAACTTACCGGGTTGTGGCGGGCATGTTCATCAAAGTTTGTGGGATAAGTTAGGAAAGAAAAATTTGTTTTATGCTGCGAATGATCAACACGACATGAGTGATGTGATGAAGAGCTATGTAGCAGGACAACTCTTTTGTTTGCCGCATCTACTGCCGATGTATGCGCCAACGATCAACAGCTATAAGCGATTAGTCGAAGGGGCATGGGCACCGACTACACTCACCTGGGGAGTAGACAACCGCACAGTGGCATTGCGTGTTTTATCTGGTGGAAGTAAATCGTGTCGCTTGGAAACGCGTGTGATTGGTTCAGATGTCAATCCCTATTTGGCGATGGCCGCAGCGCTGGCTTCGGGACTGTATGGCATTAAGAAAAAGATGAAGTTAAAGCAAGCTGCCACTCAAGGTAATGGCTACCGCGATTTTTCAAACGGTGTATTGCCGGGCAATTTGCACGAAGCAACGCAACAGATGAAAAAATCTTCTATCGCGAGCGAAATTTTAGGTGACAAGTTTGTCGAGCACTTCACGCAAACCCGTGAATGGGAGTGGCGGCAACATTTAAAAGCTGTTACCGATTGGGAGTTCAAGAGATATTTTGAGATTATTTGAGCATGAATAGACAATATCAGATGAATTTGTAAAAGAACTTGAAGATTGGATGTCGTAAAATGCGACATCCAATAAGCAATGCAATCGGTTTTAAACAAAAGAGTAAATAGAAAATCAAATAATAGATAAATAGTAACATATGACCTTCGACAAAATTTACCAATACAATTTTCCAACAACTATTCGCTTTGGTGCCGGATCCAGCAATGAGTTGCCCGACTATCTCAAGAAGAATCAATTGGCCCGGCCGCTGGTGGTGACAGACCCCACCGTGGCGCAACTGCCATTTTTCAAAAAGATTATTGAAGACCTGAAAGCAAAATCAATTTCTGTTGAGGTGTTTTCAGACATTCACAAAAATCCGGTGAAGTCGGATGTGTATAAAGGAACCGATGCCTACGATGAAACAAAGCGTGATTCGATTATTGGTATTGGCGGTGGTGCTGCATTGGATGTGGCGCGCGCCATTGTGCTTCGTGTGAACCATCGCGAAGACTTATTTAAGTACGATGATTTAATTGGTGGAGATGTGTTTGTCACCAATGATGTGCCGCATTTCATTACCATTCCAACCACAGCCGGAACGGGTAGTGAAGTAGGTAGAAGTGCCATCATTGCCGATGATGTGACTCATCAAAAGAAAATATTATTCTCGCCTAAGCTCTTAGCTAAAATAATTTTTGCGGATCCATTACTCACGATGGATTTACCCGCATTTATCACAGCAGCTACCGGTATGGATGCACTCACACACAACATGGAAGCATACATCGCAAAAATGCCGCATCCATTATGTGAAGGAATAGCACTCGAAGGAATTTCGCTAATACACCAATCGCTGGAAACGGCAGTGAATAAACCGGACTTGGAATCGCGCAGTAAAATGTTGATTGCCTCGTTGATGGGTGCTATCGCATTTCAAAAAGGATTAGGAGTCGTTCATTCGTTGGCCCACCCGCTTAGTTCTTTATTGGATACACACCATGGTTTAGCCAACGCAATCAATATTCCTTACGGGATGGAATTCAACATCGCAGGCTTTGAAGAAAAATTTAAACGCATCGCACGCACCCTCGAATTGAAAACTGAAACCGGAGATTCTGTCGTAAAGTATTTATTTGAATTGAATACAAAAGTCAATATTCCACACAAGCTCAGTGCCATCGGTGTAAAACCGGAGCACATTGAGACGTTAGCAGATTTAGCAATTGCTGATTTTGCACATCCCAATAATCCAAAGCCTGTAACGCGCGAAGATTTCAAACAGCTTTATCTGAAAGCATTGTAATATGACCAAGTTGATTATTGGGGTAACAGATTGCAGCAAGTACGACAACTACGCCAACTGGATTTCAGCGGGTGAAAACGTAGAAGTGCTGCGGTTGTCTTACAAAGAGAATAACTTCGAAGCGATTAAAAAATGTCATGGCATTCTGTTGACCGGTGGTGAAGATGTGCATCCGCGTTTTTATCAGAAGCCGGAATACCTTCCGCTTTGCTATGCAGATGATATGGATGAGAGACGCGATGAATTTGAATTAAGCGTTCTGGAATTTTCACGAAAAAATAGAATCCCAGTTTTAGGAATCTGTCGCGGCTTGCAAATCACCAATGTTTTTTTTGGTGGCACGTTGATTCCGGATATTCCTACGTTCGGGAAATTTAATCATTCGAAGAGAGCAGGAAACGATACGTATCATGCAATTTCAGTTGATGTAAATTCGTTGCTTTACCAACAGACCAATATCGCTGTTGGTGAGATTAACAGTGCACACCATCAAAGTACCGAAAGGGTAGGAACAGGTTTAGTCGCAAATTCATTTTCACCGGATGGCGTGATTGAAGGTTTGGAGCGAGTGAATCCTGCGGATCAATCGTATCTCAGTTTAGTACAATGGCATCCGGAACGCATGCGCGATCAAAGCAGTGTATTTACCAAGAATATTAAAGCGTCATTTATAAAAGCTGTTCAACAGATTAGTTAATTAAAGAAATCATTTATGAAAATAGTTAACCCGGCAACCGAAGAAATCATTAAAGACCTACCAGAAGATACGAATACATCCGTAAAACAGAAGTTTGAGCAATTGAAGGCTGCTCAACCAAGTTGGCATCAAGTTGATTTGAAAGATAGAATTCAAATTTTACAAAAGTTTTCAGACTTGCTGGCACGTGATATCGAAGCATTGGCCGCTGTGCTGACATCTGAAGTGGGCAAGCCATTGCAACAAGCTCGCAACGAAGTGAATGGAGCACGAGCACGCATTCAGTGGTTAACTAAAAATGCGGAGACCTACTTGAAAGATGAAGTGATGACGCAAGAAGGCAATCTAACAGAGAAAATTTCATACGAACCGCTCGGAGTTGTTTGTAATATCTCCGCATGGAATTATCCTTATCTCGTTGGAGTCAACGTGTTCGTACCAGCGCTGTTGGCCGGAAATGCTGTGATGTACAAACCATCAGAATATGCAACACTCACTGGTTTGGAAATCGAACGCTTGCTCAAAGAAGCTGGTGTTCCACAGCATGTTTTTCATGTAGCGGTTGGCGCAAGAGCAGTAGGAGAGTTGTTGTTGGAGTTACCGTTCAACGGATATTTTTTCACCGGCTCTTACAAAACCGGAAAATATATTTATGAAAAAGTAGCTCCGAAAATGGTTCCGTGTCAGCTGGAGTTAGGTGGCAAAGATCCATTGTATGTAGCAGATGATATTGCAGATATCAAATCAGTGGCGGCAGGCACTGCTGACGGAGCCTTCTATAACAATGGACAAAGTTGTTGTGCGGTCGAACGAATTTATGTTCATGAGAAAATCTATGATCAGTATGTTGACGAGTTTGTAAAGGAAGTAAAATCCTGGAAGATAGGTTCTCCAACAGAAGACGGAGTATATATCGGACCTTTGAGCAGAAAAGAACAGGTTGCTTTTTTAGAAGAACAGGTGGCGGATTCCACACGAAAAGGAGCGAAGATCGAAACCGGAGGCCACCGAAAGAATGGCAGTGGTTATTATTTTGAACCAACAGTAATTACTAACGCCACACATCAAATGACCGTCATGCGTGAGGAATCGTTTGGTCCCATCATTGGCATTATGAAAGTAAAAAATGATGAGGAGGCCATTAGCTACATGCAAGATACTTCCTATGGACTCACTGCCTCCGTTTATAGCAGCAGCCAGCAACGGGCAGAAGCAATTTTACAACAGATCAACTCAGGTACCGGCTATTGGAATTGTTGTGATCGAGTAAGTGCCGCATTGCCGTGGAGCGGGCGACAGCATTCTGGTTTTGGGGCAACTTTATCACATGCAGGTTTGCGAGCATTTACTAAACCAAAAGCGTATCATCTTAAATCCTAGTTGCGATCCATGCTTTTGTGTATTGTGCAAGATCCGGGATGAGGTTTTTCTTTCCGGCTTTGAATGCATGATCGGCTCCTTCTAACTTTTGCAACGTAGCGAAAGAAAGCGAGTCTGTTACGCTGTTGATCAAATCCCACTGCGCCAATTCATCGCGAGTGCCTTGTAGAAAAAGCATGGGTAGTGAAATTTCTTTCAGATGCTCTGCTCGTTCGATGGAAGGTTTCCCTGCCGGATGCAATGGAAAACCGTAAAAAATAATTCCTTTCACTGGAGCGTCAGGAGATTTCGCTAAGTATTGCGAAGACATTCGTCCGCCAAATGATTTGCCACTCACAAAGAGAGGTTTGTTCGGAAAAGTAGCATGAGCAAGCGTTATAGCCGACTCAATTGTGCGATGAGCTACAGCGGGAACATCCGGTCTACCTTTTTTCTTTTCCATAAAAGGAAAATTGAAACGCAACGTAGTGATGTGATGATGTGCGAGCGCCTCAGCCAATGCAATCATAAAGGAGTGATTCATCCCTGCACCTGCTCCATGCGCAAGCGTAAGAACTACTTCTGTTTTTTCTCCTTCAATGATCTCTCCTGATATATTACCGATGCTTTCGGATACGTGCAGTTGAACGGGCTTCACTTTCATGTAAGAAAGTTAGTAAAGTTTTTTGCTATTCATTTTTCAGAACTTCGGCAGGGTTTGCACGAGCCACTTTCAATGTCTGCGTGCCAATCATTAAAAGTGCCAATAGAAGAATAACCAAAACACCCAGCAGCATTTCAAAAATGTTGAGTGGTGCGTGGTTAGCTGTATTAGGGAATACCACGTTTTGAAAAAACAAGATCACGATTGGAAGACTGATGACGGTGGAAATCAAGAGCAAGAATACAAATCCTTTACCGAGTAGAAGAAGTAATTTCCCTTCACTGGCGCCCATCACTTTACGAATGCTCACTTCTTTCAGTCGAATTTCAGTAGTGAACACAACCATACCGAGTAATCCTAGCGAAGCGATGGAGATAGCGAGAAAGGCAAGGAAGCCTGCCAACTTTAATGTGGCGCGCAAACCTGCAAAGGCTTCTTCAATCTGTTGATTATAAAACTTGGCTTCAAATGGATGCACTGGATCGATCTTCTTCCAGATCGCTTCAATCTTGGCGTGCGTGCCTATTAAATCGTTTGATTGAATTTTTACGTTCATAATATTTGCCTTTCCACCCAGATAGCGAAACACTGTTTCTTTTGAAGTTTTGTTATTGGATCGGCCATATTGAAAATCTTTCATCACGCCAATGATCGTCAGGTTTTTACCGTCTACTTTTAACACATCACCAATGGCTTTTTGCGGATCCAGATTCGCAATGTTAAATCGCTTCAACACTTGCATGTTCACAATTACTTCCGATTCTTCAACGCTATCTGCTTTTACAGAAAAATTTTTCCCGGCAATCAATTGATGGCCCATCAAAGGAATGTAGTTTTCATCAATCGAATTATAACTTACTCCACATGAGTCATTCGGATTTCCGTGATATTTCATGTTGGTGCCCCAATAGTTACCCACACTTGTTACAAGTAATGATTGCGAAATATTTTTTACTTCGGGTAGATCACTGATTTCTTTCTTGAGCAGTTCTGCTTTATTTCCCAGTAATGAAATATTTAGAACATTTTCGGTATTGAATCCAAGATCAAAAGAAATGTAATGTTGATATTGTCGATATACACCGATGCTGGCAGAAACTAATATGATCGATATACAAAACTGAATCACAATTAGTATTTTCCTTCCGGTAATCCGGTTCATTCCCCGAAAGGAGGTAGCACTTTTTAATACCTGAATGGCATTGATGTTTGAAAAGAATACAGATGGAAAAATGCCAGCTGCAATCCCAACAAAAATAGCAAAGCCAACGAAGTAGAGAATCGTAATCGGAGAGAGGTGCAACGTAAACATTTTTTGAATGTCTGGTTCAATGCTGAGAAAATGAGGACGCAATACAAAGAATAACAAAAGCCCAATTAGTAATGCACTGATAGAAATGATTACGGCTTCTACTATAATCTGAGTAACCACATGGCTTCTCATTGCGCCAATTACTTTTCTAATTCCTACTTCGCGTGTCCGCTTTAAAGATCGCGCTATGGATAAATTGTTATAGTTGAAACACGCTGACAAACTGACTACAAAGCACAATCCTCCAAAAACC
>JABFSO010000006.1 GCA_013140555.1 Cyclobacteriaceae bacterium
GGGTAATCATTTTGTGACCAAGAATTGATAAAACTGCATCCGATCAGGATGGCCGCAAGCGAAAGCGTTTTTGTTTTCATAGTAGGTGAAGGCAAGGTTTTATGATGGGTAATTTAAAACTAAGTTGAATGGGATGCCACCATCGGGTGACTAAATTTTAATGAGGTTGACTAAAAAGTACGGTAAAAAGCAAGTTCTACTTATTCTTAGGTTAGCAAATCAATAGTAAGCGATAAAACGCGGGTTGGCTTCGTTTGCCAATCGGGCAAATTCTTTCATGTCATCTGTAACTCCGATAGAACTGAAATGAATCAAAACGGAAGATTCAGATGCGATATCAAAGTATTCGATGTAATAGCCATTAAAATTGCTGAAAGAAACCCCTAAAATATTAGCTCGCCTTATATTCGTGCCTCCTAATCCGATCTTTCTCATTCTGGAAAATGGGAGTGTCTCAATTCCGTGTCGTCCCTTGAGAAATACATGTTGATTGTCAAAATAAACATCGGTACCCCGGTAACCATTAATGCCCAGAGCAATCAATAACAGGTATAGCAATACAAAAACCCCGATGGCAGTTTCAGATAATCCATCTTGTGCAAAACCATACAAGAGAAAGGTAAGCATGATGGCTAAAATAATGGCGACAGCCATCTTCGAATCTCGGTTGTTGCCGGTTACGCTTTTTTCCATTTCTGTTAAAACATTTTATCTTCAGCAAGATGGCAAAAATCTGTGAGGGAAGCTCAAGAAATGAGCCTTGGATTTTTGATGTGGGCATCGGCTTGAGTAAATTTAATATTTCAAATGGAACGGCATGGTAGATGAGCACTTACTAACTCTGATTCATGAATGGGAAGCTGAAATAGATCGCTTGAAGCAACTCATTGATGAAGCCATCGCTGAGCATGAATACTTATCGGCTTACTACCACGCTGAAGCTATCGAATTATGCCACGACAAGATTTGTTTGTTGATTAATTTAGCAGGTAAGCATTATTCCGAAATTTATCGAGTTACGTTTTCTCTTCAACGTACACGAGATTTGATTAAAAATGCATTCTCCGCTGAAGAGCGTAATTTCTATTTGGAATCACTTAAAGAAAGAGAATATAAATTATTAAAATTAGCCGCACAGGCACAGCGCAGTAAAAAAGCAGAGTCGTCTAATATAATTCGGAAATACCTCGAACTGCTTAGCTCAAGAAAGATTGGTGGAATTAACTTGGTATTTAATCGCGATAAGAGTTTGTTAATTAAAGTGAGGGCGGGGAAAGAGGGATTTAATTTATCCATTCCTAAAAAAGCTTTTACCGATTTATATAGTGATGAAATTGATGGTTATGACAATAGGAATAGTAATAGCGATGCAGAGATTCGAGAGCTTCATTCACTCGGATTCGTTTCGGGCAATGATTCACCAGATTATACCTTGCAAATAAAGAAAAGTAGAAAAGAAGCAAACGACTATACAATGAGATGTTTATCCATTATATGCATCGAAGTATTGAATAACCTTATCCCATCTCATCAACCGGCTGAACTTGAAATAGTTTAGGATTTAAGGTTTGAGTGGATACTGGTTGCTGGATTATTGAAGGGATGATGTTGCCAGTTGCCGATGTCTTATTTTCAAACACCATTCATTATTAATTATCTTCTGATAACTATCGGAATGTCTTTTGCCTAATTTAACAAGATGCTTATAAACCAACGCCCACTCTCAATCAATGCTCCGGTTTCAAAGTACCTTTCAGCAACTGATTATATTCATCGCAAGTGAGGTAGCCTAACTTGTGACAATAGCCGCAGGTTGAGTAGATGTCGCCAAAATAATTCTTCTTCACCACTACCGTGCTGCCTCTGCAAACTGTACACATCACTTTTCCCGCAGGGCCGCAATCAAGCGTATAATCCTTAGAGGGCACTTCCGATGCTTGACGCGCTTCGCGCTCTTGTTCTTTCAATAATTCAGTTTCGGCTTTAGCAAGCCACTCCACCGCCTCCTCCGAATACTGACCGGTCGTACCTTTCAGCTGAATATATTTGTTCAGCCAGTCTACACTTTGTTTGTACTTGCTGATGTGATACGAATTTTTTCCGAAGTGATAGGCTAGATCGCTGGGCACGCTGCGAATAGTACTCAATACGATTTTAAATTTAGCATCCGCTTCTGTGTAGTGTCCTTCTTCCGACAGGCGGATGGCAGAATCTAACTTCATCGTCACTTTGCGTTGCTTATCAATTTGACGCTGCTCTTCCAGTGCTTTGATTTTCTCTTGTTCCGATTGAGCAACGGAGGTAAGGCTACAAGCCAATAGGATAATAGTCAGGATGTTTTTCGAATTCACGCGTACAGATTTATTTAAGTATTAGATGAAGTCTTTCTTATTTAAGTTGAGCCATTCCAAAGCTGAATTGCAAAAAATATCTTCTTTGGTCTTTTTTGGCAGGTTCATATCCTCAATAAACTTGCCAATTTCTAAATCGCCCAGCGGAAAGGGATAATCGGAGCCCAGCATCACACGCTTAGACCCTTGAAGCTTGAGTACATATTCCAGCATCAGCGGGTCGTGCGTTACGCTGTCCACCCAAAATTTGCCGAGATAATTGCGGGGGTTGATCGGATTGTCAATCGCAACTAAATCAGGTCTGCACTCAAAGCCATGTTCTATACGCCCGATGGTTGGTAGAAAAGAGCCACCCGCATGGGCAAACATCACCCGCAGCTTTGGCAAGCGATTAAATACACCGCCAAAAATCATCGAGCAAATAGCGCGCGATGTTTCGGCCGGCATACCAACTAGCCACGGAAGCCAGTAGCGCTGCATTTTCTTTTCGCCCATCATATTCCAAGGGTGTACCATCACCGCTAGGTTCAGTCGCTCACACGCTTCGAAAATAGGGAAGAAGCGCTCTTCATTCAGGTTCTCGTCATTGATGTTCGATCCGATTTGCAAACCCACCAACCCAATCTTCTTAAATCGTTCTAGCTCCTTCACGGCCAACTCGGCATCTTGCATGGGCACCGTGCCAAGTCCAATGTATTGTTTGGGATATTTCGCTACCAGCTTGCCGATATGGTCGTTGAGGTATTGCGACAACGCGAGGCAATCCATGGGCTTGGCCCAATACGAAAACATCACCGGTATCGTGCAGACTACCTGCACTTGTGTGTCAAAGGGCTCGTATTCATCGATGCGAATCTGTGCATCCCAGCAGTTGCTCTTGATTTCGCGGAAAAACTGATTGCCACGCATCATTTTGGCAAAACCTTTCTTGTGATGCTGCAAATAGATAAAGTCGCCATACCCAAACTTTTCGCTCCAGTTGGGCATTTTTTTAGGTAAGATGTGTGTATGGCTATCGATTTTGAGCATTCTGCTTTTAATAATCCTGCAATATCAGGGTTTTTAAGTGGGCGAACAAAGCCGGCTATCACGAAAGGCAAATGCCGATGGACGATTTCTTTACTAGCCGCGGCAGTGTAAGGTATTGGTAAGTTGAATGAGAAATTTCAACTTTTTGAAAAGATTTTGATTGTTATTTTTACACCTATGCGAATCGGTTTGGTCATCTTATTTCTGGCTTCTATTGCAGGAGCAATCGTCTTTATTTTTTGGAATGAAGAGATGAAGTACGCCTTGCCTACACCGGTGCCGCACGATTATAAATCAGTGGCAGTAGGAACTCCGATTGATCGACCGAGATTCGAGCTTCCCAATACTTCAATGTATTTACACTTTTATAATCCGGATTGTCCCTGTTCGCGATTCAATGCCCAGCACATTCGCCAGTTGATTCGCTCACATGGCGATAGTGTTGCTGCCTATGTGGTGGTTCCAACAGCCGATGATATAGAGGCTGCCAAGAAAGAGTTTGGGGAAGCCTTGGCTTTTCGGGTAGATATCAACGGAGCGCTTTCGGGAGCATGTGGCGTGTATTCTACACCACAAGCGGTAGTCATCGACTCTGACGGAAAACTCTACTATCGGGGCAATTACAATCGTGCCCGCTATTGCACCGCGAGTGCTACCAATTATGCAGAGCTCGCCTTGCTAAGCATGATGAACGGAGCCAGCCCTCCCGTATTTGATTTGCTGGCAACGCAATCGTATGGTTGTTCTTTACCTCAGTCGGCTAATTCAGTATTTACTTTTACCAATCAATAATGTAATTTAGTCCTTATTCATAATCCCCTTGCCATGAATATCCCTACCAACCAATCGCTTGCCATTGAATCTGACAAGAAAATAATTTTCAAAGAAATCAATGCTAAAGCCGATGGTTTCATTACCAATGCCCTGATCATTTATTTTTTGTTTGGCATCGCGCTGTCATTTGTCTACAGCACATTTACGGTGGGCATCGGTGTAGGCGCGCTTTGCTTGGTGGCCTATTTTGGAACCAAGATGTGGCTGCCGAATAGTAATTTGTATCAGTATGTGCTGGGTGGTGTGCTGGCCATTTTTGCTGCGCAGTTTATCTACCAAATGCATGGCATGTTCGAGATGCACTTCTTTGTTTTTGTCGGTTCTACGGTTCTGATCGCATATCAAAACTGGCGTTTGCAGTTGCCGCTTATTTTATTGGTGGTTGTTCATCATGGCTTGTTTGCTTATTTACAATATGAGGGAAACAAAGAAATTTATTTTACACAGTTGGCCTACATGGATTTTGCCACTTTTCTGATGCACGGTGGATTGGCTGCAGTGATTGTAGCTATCTGCGGATGGTGGGCGTATCAATTTGAGCAGCGCACGATCAATGAATACCGCAATACACAATTGATGGAGAGTCAACTGAAGAGTGTCACTAAAAATATCACGTTTGCCGAAGAAATTAGCAAGGGAAATTTAGAATTTAAAAGCAACCATACAGATACCTCGGATGAATTGGGTAATGCATTGTTGAAAATGCAGCAAAGCTTATCGGTGGCCACTGCCCGCGAGCGTGATGAGAAATTTGTGACATTAGGTATCAATCAGATTAGCGAAATACTTCGTGCTAATAATTCCAATGTTCAGGTGTTGGCCGATGAATTGATTCGTGGGATTGTAAAATACATGAACCTGAATCAAGGCGGTATTTTTCTGTTGGAAGGAGAGGGCGATGAGGCTCGATTGGAATTGAAAGCCTGTTATGCCTTTGAAAGAAAAAAATTCTTGAAGAAGCGGATAGAGATCGGAGAAGGATTGATTGGCCAATGTTACCTGGAGCGTGATACGATTTATTTAAAAGATGTGCCCGAAGAATACATCCGAATTACTTCCGGATTAGGAGACGCACCACCTTCCAATGTTCTGTTGGCACCCATTCAAACCCAAGATGAAATTGTGGGCGTGCTGGAGTTGGCTTCATTCTCTGAATTAGATCAGAATAAGATTGAGTTCGTTAAGAAAATCTGTCAAAGCATTGCATCTTCGGTGGTTTCTACTCGAATCACAGAACGGGTTCAGCGCTTGCTCAAAGATTCGCAAATGCAAACCGAGCAATTGCGTGCGCAAGAAGAAGAAGTAAGGCAAAATATGGAAGAGATGAATGCCACACAGGAAGAAATGGCGCGCAAAGAGCAAGAATACATTCAACGCATCCAGGAATTGGAAGCACGCCAGCAGTAGAGCAGGACAAATAGAGAAATTCTCAGTAAAGATTTAATGAAAAGAGAAGAAGTAAATTACTTCTTCTCTCTTTTCTTTTTCTGTGCGATGTAATCCACTCCGTAAATGAGGCCATAAGCCACTACGGCAAACACAACAATGAAGCCAATCGTCATGCTATTTTTGTCAACTGCCATTCTCCAGTTGACCCAGATGAATACATTTGACAAATGGTTTACCATCCTTGTCGGTAATTGCTTCTAACAAAAGCATTCGCTTCATCAAAGTTGGTGATCTTCATGTTCTTCGCATCCCACAGCAATTTCTTTCGGCCCGGATATTTGTTTTCGGTTTTCATCATGTAGCTGCGAATAGCTAAGTTACCCATCAGCACCGCTTCGGTAAACGGACCGGCATAATCAAATGATGAACTTAACTGCATGTTGCCATAGCCTTTGGTACAAGCTTCTACCCATTCGGTATAGTGCGCGCTGTCGCCACCTGCAATGCGTGGAATGGTTTGCTTTGGCAGCGTAACTTCTTTCATGCGCTTACTTGGTAATAGGATAGGAGCGCTGTTATAGTTCCCCATCAACTTGCCTTTGGTGCCTTCAAAAATA
>JABFSO010000113.1 GCA_013140555.1 Cyclobacteriaceae bacterium
AAACGAGCCGGGCCCAATTATCTGGTTAGTGTAGGCAAGCTGATTGAAAGTCAGGTCAACATAGCTGAAGAAGAGAAGGAGCGAAAATACAATGTATATCTGCCTTCTGCACGTGATCTTGAGTATGTAGTAAAAATTAAGATCCCAGCTGGATACAAAGTGACAGGCATGGAGAAACTGAATACGAACGTAGATAATCAATATGGGCAATTCAGGAGTAGCGCTACGATTGAAGGCGATCAGCTCATTATTCAATCGTCTAAAATCTATAAAACCAATTTCGTGAAGAAGGAAGATTGGAAACTGCTGGTTGACTTTGTTCAAGGCGCCTACGAGTTTACCAACCTGCAAGTAGTGTTTGAAAAGCAGTAGACTTTACTGCTCTTTCAAACGGTTACTGCCTTTAGTTACGATAAAACGTTTAGCGAGATATTGATTGGACTTTGGCGTTTTCAATGTTTCAACAAAATACCACTCGGCTTTGGTTTGGTTGGGGTAGAGAGTAAGTAGCAAATAACCATGATCGCGGTGATTGTTATACTTGATATGCGGATTGCGCTTCAACAATGCTTGCTCCATAATTTTCACAGTATCAGCTGGCTTGCGTTCATCGAGATTGCCCGATGAAATACTCGTTACGCCAAACTCAACCGCAAAGGGCTGATAGTTTTTTGTGATATCCACAGCCGCTTCAAAAGCCCATGAAGCATGTGTATCTCCTGAAGTGATAACGATGTTTTCAATTTTATTGTCGCGAATAAAATCAACCAGCTTTTTCTTTTCGGAAGGAAAGCCATCCCACGAGTCAAGGTTTCGCTCCATCTTCGGGTAAATATCTTTAATGAATACATCCGAAAAAATCACCTGATTGCCGATTAGTTTCCAGGTAGCTTTCGAAGATTGAAGTGCATTTTCAAACCACTGCAGTTGTGTGGCACCCAGCATCGAGCGCTCTTCGCTTTTCAAAGATGGATTGTTGATGTCAGTAATTTCAGGATCACGACCGGCCAGTCGCTCGTCCAACATAATGACATCGGCCAACGGGCCAAATGAAAAAGATCGATATAATTCTTTGCTTTCGCGGATAGGCATCCACTCGTAGTAAGTTTGTTTGGCGGCCGCTTTTCTTTTTTGATAATCACCTTCTTCAGGTTGATGATTTTGTGCTCCGGTTACAGTGGAGTTGTTGGCAATTTCATGATCATCCCATATGGTAATGAACGGATGTTGCTGGTGTACTCTGCGCAAACCTTTGTCTAATCGATAGAGTGAGTAGCGTGTGCGATAATCTTGCAAGCTCACAATTTCGTAGGGAGGAATATTGAATCGGCCCAATGTAGTATCACCATAGCGACCCACACCATATTCGTAAATGTAATCGCCCAAGTGAAGTACGGCATCTAAAGTTGGTTGATCTGCGATCTTATCATACGCAGAAAAATAACCAAACTCCCAATTGGCACAACTGGCAACAGCAAACCGAAGGCTGTCTTTAGCAGCTACAGGCGCTGTTTTTGTTCTTCCAACGATGGACGTCTTTCCCAAAGCCGTAAAGCGATAGTAATATTCATGATCGGGTTTCAAGGCATCCACGTCTACCTTCACGGTATAATCGCGCAAAGCCGATGCAGAAGTTGTATCTGATTGATAGATTGAAGAGAACTTTTCATCTTCGGCTACCTCCCATTTTACAGGCACGGCACTGACCGAATCATCTGGTGTTACACGCGTCCAGATGATGACACGATCAGGCAGTGGGTCGCCAGAAGCTACTCCATGATAAAATGGTTTTATGGATTCATCAAAATGAATGGCTACCGCCTGCTTCAGCGGAGGCGCAATAGGTTTTTTAGGAGCGCAGCTAACGACTACCAGCGCTGTGAGTAAGATGATGAGTTTGTTCATAAACACGTGTATTTGACGCAAGCGAAAGTAAACAGTTAATTTTTCTCGGATGTGATCGCGTTGTTAAATAATTTAAGACCTTTCACTAAATCAGTTAAAATTTGTGGTAATTAGACAACCTATTGAAGGTATTCTCAGTCTTAGAAGAAACAAAACAAACTATGAATCGATCTTACCTCTTTACAGCACTGTTTTGCATATTAAGTGCAGTGACATTTGCCCAGCCCAGAATTGAACAGGCCAAAACTTTGTACGAGCAAGGCAAATTAGAACAAGTAAAAAAGTTGTTGAGCCCAGTAGGCGAGAAGGAAGCAGACTTTGCTGCCGCACGATATTATCTGGGGCGTGTGGCCTTTGATGAAAAGAAATATGACGATGCATCGGATTATTTTGAGGAAGCAGTAGAAGCGAACGACAAAGTAGCCGATTATCACAACTGGTTGGGGAACACTTATGGCACGATTGCGCAAGATGCCAATGTGATCAAACAAGGTATGCTGGCGCCAAAAATGAAAAAGGCATGGGAGAATGCGATAGCCTTAGATGCGAAAAACTTGGATGCGCGCACATCGCTGATTCAATATTATTTGCAAGCTCCTGGCTTTATGGGCGGAAGTGTTGACAAAGCAAAAGAAGTCGCTAATCAAATCATCAAGATAAAGCCTGCGGAGGGTCATCGGCAGATGGGCAATGTGTATTTGCACGAAAAGAAGACTGCCGAAGCAGAAAAGGAGTTTATAGAAATGGCAAAGGTTGATCCGGCCTATGTTTCGGGGCTCGCCAATTTTTACACAGGTCAAAAACAATACGACAAAGCTTTTACACTTTTTGAGGAGGCACTTAAAAAGAATCCGGACGATTATCTTTCTATTTATCAAATAGGAAAAACAAGTGCACTCAGCGGGCAAAAGCTTGATCGTGGTGAAGAGTGTTTAAAAAAATACTTAACCTACACGCCTAAGCAAAACGAGCCATCACATGCTGGAGCAAATATGCGCTTGGCACAAATCAAAGAAAAGAAAGGTAGCAAAGCCGAAGCAAAAAAATTATTTGAAGTTGCATTAAAAATGGATGGTAATTTGAAGGAAGCAAAGGAGGGATTGGAGCGAGTATCAAAATAAAAACAACAGAACTCCTAAGCATGAGTAACCGCGAAGAGAGAATTGAAATAATCGATGTGTTGCGTGGCTTTACCTTGCTGGGAATCATTCTCGTTCATTTTACGGAACAATATTATGCCGGGCAGCCACCTAAGATTCATGAAAATTATGGCATGCATAATCTGGCCGATACAATCATGCAAGTGATTATCGGCATTTTTATTTCCGGAAAGTTCTTCATGATTTTTTCTTTTTTGTTTGGGCTCAGTTTTTTTATTCAATTGGACAAAAGCGATGGCTCATCATCATTTTTGATTCGCTTTGCATGGCGATTGATTTGTTTGTTTCTGATCGGCATGCTGCACCACCTGCATTATCGTGGAGACATCCTGACCATCTATGCTGTGTTGGGATTTGGTTTGTTATTATTTTATAAACTTCCCGATAAGGTTTTACTAGTTGTTGCGCTACTGTTAATTTTCAACATCCCCTCGGTGGCCATGCGACTGTATGATGCGATAGCAGTAGTGGCACCCGATTCCATGATGCCTCCGGAACAAAAGCCCTTAGAGATTTATTATAACACGTTAAAGTCCGGTACCTATTTT
This sequence comes from Cyclobacteriaceae bacterium, assembly GCA_013140555.1. GTDB lineage: Bacteria > Bacteroidota > Bacteroidia > Cytophagales > Cyclobacteriaceae > ELB16-189. The sequence goes on from JABFSO010000113.1 coordinate 3,614, forward strand.
GAAATAGTGAAAGCAAACTGGTATGAATTTGCTGGTAAAATGGAATTTCAAGTAGTTGTGGGCAGAATATACATTACTACGGGTTTGTTTTTGTTGGGCTTGTATGCAGGAAGAAAAAAATGGTTTGATCAAATTCAGATTTTTAAAAAGCTAATTCGCTACGGATTGTGGGCATTGTTAGGTTGTGTGGTTTCTGCCGGTATTCTGGCGCTAATTCTGTTCGTTGCTAAAATTGAAATGACGCAAGCCATGCAATTTTTAGTTGGAGGATTTATATATGATGTGTTTAATGCTTCGCTAGCTTCCATTTATGTAGGACTGATTGTGTTATATTTTCAAAAAGAAAAGGGACATCAACGGCTGATGAATTTTTACGAAGTGGGAAGAATGGGCTTAACCACTTATCTGATGCAAGCACTCATTGGCACGTTGCTGTTATTTTCTTTTGGTTTCGGTTTGTTGGGAGATTATGGTGCTGCAATCTGGATAGCAGTTGCCCTTTTGGTTTTTGGACTGCAAATAGTTTTTAGTAAGTGGTGGTTGAAAAACTTTTATTACGGGCCAGTGGAATGGCTGTGGCGAAGTATGACCTACTTAAAGCTACAACCCATGAAAAAGTAGTGTGTTCATAACAATTTGATGGATGCTGTAACCAATCGCATCCTCCTTTAGTCTAAGCGAGAAAATTCAAACCGATGAAGCTTCGTTTGGCACTGACTATCTTTTTCACACTGATTATTTTCTCTTCATTTTCTCCGACCGATTGGAAGACAGAAAAACGCTCCGGCTACCTTGTACGATATACGCAAGAAGATGAAGCAACACGAGCAACGTACATTTCACTTTTTGATCAGGGCAAAAAAGCAGTGCAAGCTTTTTTCAACAAATCTTATCGCGCTGAATTCGAAGTGAATATTCATCCCAACCGTCTGTCTATGGACACACAATGGCAAACTGATTGGAAGATGCCTGATTTTAAATCGGAGTGTTGGATGGTGGCAAGCGGAGTTGCTACAAAGCTGGATTTGCTTTCGCCTGCGCGATGGAAGGAAGAAGCGTGTGAACACGTGTATGAAGACAAAGAAAAAACACAAAGTTTAATAACCCATGAAATGGTGCATGTGTTCCATGGGCAATGGAATAAGAGCCCCGATTTTAGTGAAGTAGAACAGATGGACTGGTGGGTAGAAGGATTAGCAACGTACGCTTCCGGCCAATGCGATCAACAACGAATTGGAGATGTGAAGAGGGCGCTGGCTGAAGATAAAGTACCCGCTACGCTTGATAAGTTTTGGAGCGGTAAGAACCGATATGGCCTATCGGGATCGGTGGTAATGTATATCGATCAGCATTATGGTCGAACCAAACTTTTAGAGTTATTGCCATTGACGAAGAAACCAGAATTACTTTCCGAATTAAAAATATCGGAGGAGCAACTCTTAGCCGATTGGAAAAAGTTCATTTTGAGTACGGGCAATTAAATTCAAATAATTGCTTTGTGCCTTTGTGTTAAACAGACAGAAATCAATTTTTACTCACTCCCAATTTGTAAACAAAAAACACATTGATACTCGGCAAGTAACCATAACTGGAATAGTCTGACTTCAATTCCGTATCGATCAATTCACTCAAATTTTCCAACGACCGCTGCGGAGACTCTACATAGCTGGATGATGCCAAGGTTTTAGAGAAACTAAATTCGGTATGGATCTCAATTTTCGGATTTTTAAAAGTAAACCTACGACCGTATAAAATACCTGCATTGTACAAGTCTGACGACAACGTAATCGCAATGGGGGATTGCGCGTTCTGCCGTGGCCTTACGGGATAAGAACCAACATTTACATTAAAAGCAGTTTGAATGGCGCTGATAGGAGTATCGGCTGCTTGCAAGTGAATCCATGATCCGGTAACGCCCACATAATTTTTACCGAAATGATAATTGGTTCCCACTTGGCTAATCACGCCAAAATTAAATGCATTGGTCAATACGTTTACGATGGATTGTTCTACGCCAAAAGCTTTTAGCACATCTAATATTACCTGATCATACGGTTTGGTGAGTACACCCACCTGCGCATTGGCCGACCAGTGTTTATTCCATTGATAATCGTATTGCACAGCATATTGAAGTGGTATCTGTGTACCAATCTTCACGGAGTGCTGTGCATGTAACGATGCTACCACGTTCATGAAAAGGATGAATAATAAAGGTTTTTTCATAGGGAGTACAATTCAATTAAAAATAGCCAGGACTTAGATGCAGAATAGGTTGAAAGTAGTGAATTAAGTTTTTAATATTGAATCATCAAACTTTCATCATGAAAAAAATCATCGGTTACACTCTTTTAATTGTTGGTATTGTAGCAGCCTGCAGCATTGTGCGGAAAGAAAAACTCGACAAAGATGCCGAGCAGTTCTTAGCAGATTTCAAAAATGTGTTGACTAAATCGGATGCGGAGATATTGGCTATGTTTTTTTCCGGCCAAACCGAAGAAGAAATTTTGAGTGGAATAACCGTTTTGCAAAATAAAGATACTACAGTTTCCACGAGCATTCGGTATGCGGAAGCCACCGCTAAATGGGAAGATGGATATCTGTTAATTGATGTACCAGTTCAGATTGATGCAAAGGGAGAAGAGATGGTTGTTAAGCATCTTACTTTAAAGTTGATACAAAAGAAGGCGAGAAAATTTTACATCAATCGTTTTGGTGGCGAGGAAGTTTATACCGCCTATCAGTCATTAAAATATCAAGTGGAAAACAGAGACTTGTTAGCAAAGCGCTTGCAAGCACTGAAAGTGTTTTACGACCGCGCCATGGAATTGCAAAAGAATTTTGACTCAGTAGTTTGGTATACGCAATTCAAAGACACCACTTACTATTTTGCTGTGAATGGAACATTTGTACTCGATTCGCTGAACGGAAAATCACCGACAACTTTCAAAATGGGGTTGGTACATGAAAATGGTAAAATCGTTGTACCTGTTGAGTATGACTTAATCGGCAATCCGAGCATCAACATTCCGGATGCAGTGGAAGTCAAGCGAGATGGAAAAGTAGGATATTTTGATTTGACAGGTAAGATGCTGGTGCCCGCAGAATATACTTGGGTTGTTCCTTATGAGGATGGAGAATCAAAAGCGCTGGTAAAAAAAGATACGGTGTTTGGATGGCTAGATGCTTCGTATCAATTCCATGAAAATTTTCCCTCTGAAAAAGCAGAAAAATACATTCGAGAGTTTACGTATCTGACGGAAAAGAAGTTTGTGTTTGGAGGGGATCACCAACAGCTTATTGTTAATCTTGCTCAGAATGAGCGGTACAACTACGAATCAAGAGGAATTATTGTTGCTCCTGGATTTTTAGTTAATAACAACATCTTCGATTGGGTACAAACTGATTTTATAACCTTAAAGCCAAATGAGGATAAGATTTTTTCGTTTGGAAATGCTTATAAGGAAAACAGTAATCAATTTTCATTTAACCTTTCGGAATCATTCGACTTATTGTTGAACAGCATTGAAACAAGATACATTGGCGGACGAGGAGAGTTTTATACAACATCTAAAATTAATGTAGTCGACAAAAACCAGCGGTTTATTAGCTCTGTCGATGTTTGGGGTAATGAAGGATTCACATTCAAACGAGTTAACGAAAATCTTTATCAAGCATCATATTTGGCTTATTATGAAGAGGGGCCTTCACCTACATTTAAGGAAATAAACCTCCCAGCGTATTCTTTCTTTAAGTTTGAAAACTCTAAGCTCGAGCGCGTTGCCAGTAGTCGATTGTTCGGATTTACCAAATACGTAAAGATGGACAGTAGTTATATTACCGGCAATTTTAAAACCTACGACTATAGCCTTCCGGAGAATCAGCGTGAGGGAACTTCAACGATGCTGAGCAGGGAAACATTAGAGTATATGCGTATCGAAATACTTGCCAGTTATGGATATCTTATCACCAATGAAGTTTATCTCGAAAACTTTCAAATGGCAGGTAATTTAGATGATCAAAAGTACTACCCGAAAACACTCGATTACCAAACGCATTATACGAGAGCCTCTGAAATCGATAAATACAATCTCGATTTTCTGGCTAAGATACTGGGGCCGATCGCAAAGCCCATTTAATTACTGTGAAGAAATTTACTTGGGGTTTTCTGTTTTTGTCGGGTGCTGCGCTAACAATCAACGCACTTACCTATCTGAATTTTGATCCTCGCTACGGTTTCCTGAAAATCAAAGAGCAAGCTGTGGCCTCAGGCTACTATCTGCCTTTCTATTACACGCATGTCATTATTGGCGGGCTTATTCTCTTGGTCGGATTTGTGCAAGTATCTACCTGGTTTCGAAGTAAGTGGACAAAGCTTCACCGTATGCTGGGTAAATTTTATGTGTACGGTGTTTTGTTTTTTGCCGCACCCGGTGGATTGGTGATGAGTTTTTTTGTTGACCGCGGATTGGCCGTACTCATCAGTTTTCTCGCGCAAACAGCTCTTTGGGTTTATTTCACCAGCGCAGCCGTTATCAAAATCAAACGAGGAAAAATAGCGGAGCATGAAGTATGGATGTGGCGCAGTTTCTCGCTTACCTTAGCGGCCATTGCATTACGACTATATATTTTCTTCGCTTCGTACTTTTTCGATTTAAGCCAGCCCATTGCATACGCCATCATTGCATGGGCAAGTTGGGTACCCAATTGGCTGGCTGTTGAATTTTACTTTCGCGATAGACGCATCCTGCCCACAAAACAAGTGTAACCTTTAGCCCACCATACGTTTGTCTTTCGCCACAAACTTCGCGAAAGCCAGTAAAGCTCCTATTACCATAATGTTGCGGAAGAAGTTGACCATCTCTAATTCTTTTTCCCGAGCAAGGTCGGCAGCCATCATTTCTGTACCCAACTCATACCCCATTGCGCGCGGCAAATGCACGAGTAGTGCCATTAACAAAACATATAAAGCCATTAGCGTGTAGGCAAGTTTGTCGTAACGAGCGCTGATCGCACTGACAATAAATAAGATGATGCACACGGCTGTGAAGTAATTCCAGAAATAAGGGAATGGAATATAATCGGGCACAAAGGCTGCGCCTACATCAGGCTTGCCAAAATGTAAACCCACATACATGATAAACGAAGCAGGGAAAATCCATCTTCCCAGATTTAATAGTTTGTCCATAGTTAAATTGTTTTAATTGTTCGAGTGTAAACCGATTACATTTCCTTCTGTATCCACAAAAAAGGCCATGTTACCCCAAGGGCCGATGGATGTTTTTGGCAACACAATTTTTCCGCCATTCATTTCTACCTGATCTAAAACCGTAGAAAGATTTGGGTTCGCATTCAGATAAATCTTGCTTCCATCGATGCTGGGTTTGTGAAACGGACCTTGCGCCAGCGCACCACCTACTTTTCCGCCTTCGCTGGCAGAAGGAAAGAAAGCCATGAGGCTTCCTGCCAATTGAGATTCCTCCATTTTTACTTTGAAAATAGATTCATAGAATTTTTTTGCCCGAGGCATTTCAGCTACTGAAATCTCGAACCAATTTAAACTGTTGTCTGTGCTGTTCATTTGTATGTTGTTTTTGTTGACACAAAGGTGAGGGTCTTTTAATCCGTGAAGGCATGGCAAATGAGACAACCTAATGGGGTAAATCTGACAAGGCACCAATTTTCTACAAAAACATTCTGATATTTGATTTGTTGAAATCAATCATCATTAGCGAATGAAAGTAATTGTACCGGTTATCTCGAGTAATGTGCCTACGTCAGTGTTAGGCATTATGGACATTCTCAACTACTCAAAAGCTTTTCGCGATCAGTTGATGCCGCAAAACGCGCATCAAAAAACATTTGAGGTAATCTTAGCTTCGGCTGAAAATTCACTTTCTGTCAACTGCAATGGGTATGAGTTGATTTGTCATACCCAACTTGACCAAGTTGAAAAAGTAGATTTGATCGTGGTGCCTGCTGCTGTGGGTAACATGGCTGCGTTGGTAGCGAGTTATCCGAACCTGATTAACTGGATCAAACAGCAACATGAATTAGGTGCAGCCATTTGCAGTACATGCACCGGTGCATTTTTTGTAGCTGCCACCGGTTTACTCGATGGCAAAGAAGCCACCACATCATGGTTTGCATCGGAGTATTTCAAACAGATGTTTCCAGCAGTAAAACTACTGGACGAGAAGATCATTGTGGACAATGGAAATATTGTGACGGGTGGTGCTACACTCTCTTTCATGAACATCTGCATATATCTGATCGAGAAATATTATGGTGCTGTTTTGGGCAACTATTGCGCTAAGATGTTTTTGGTTGATAAAGGCAAAAGTTCGCAGCAGTCGTATTCTATTTTTTCAGTACAAAAAGTTCATCAGGACGAAGACATTCTAAAAGCGCAGACTTTCATTGAAAAAAATGTGACGGATAAATTAAGTGTTAGTCAGGTGTCGGAAGTAGTGTTGTTGAGCGAGCGTACTTTTATCCGTAGGTTCAAAGCTGCTACTGGCAATCTACCTTCCGAATACATTCAACGGGTAAAAGTAGAGCACGCTAAAAAACTGCTGGAGGGAGGGAATGAGAATATCAAAGAAATATCGTACAGCACAGGTTACGAAGACATCAATCATTTCCGAGATGTATTTAAGAAATACACGGGCCTCACACCACAGCAGTACAAAAAAATGTACTCGTTTTCTTTAGATTGAAATCCTCTAATAAAAAAAGCTCTGCTACTTGCGTAACAGAGCTTTTACCTACTACAGTTTTAAACTAGAATGTGTATCGCACGTAAGGCACCGGGAAAAACCCTTGCTGGTATTGATTAGCAATCGAGTTGGTGCGGGTGTTATATGTTTGAGAAAAAATGTTTTGGTTGCCCGTTACATTTTGGAAGTCGATGGCCATTTCGAGCGTGCTCTTTTTATATTCTTTGCGATAGGCAATTCTGAAATCGGTGCGGAAATACGGACTTTGTTTTTCACTAAAGGCGCGTGCGCGATCATACACAGCCTGACCTTGCGTAGCGGATGCAGTTACATTCAGCGGAGTGAGGTAGCGACCACCAATAGTTGTAACTTTTAAATTAAAGCTGAGGAAATTCCGATTTTTGCCCACGCGGAATTCTTTGCCCACCAATCCATTCACTACATATTGCGTGTTGTAAGCTGTGTTACGCTCAATGCCATCGCTGCCTTTGTATTTTGAATCAAACAAAGAAGTAGTGACTAAGAAGTAGTAGCCTTTGCTGAAGAATCGCTCCAGTGTAAATTCTACTCCGTAATTTCTTCCACTGCCTTTGCTCACTAAGTTCACTTCATTATCCGGGCCAAAACTTATACCTGTGTTGACAGAAGAGAATGCGGATGATTTTTGTTCTACCGGCAGGTTACTTAATTCCTGAAAGTACGCCTCGGCTTTAAAGCGCAAGGTTTCGTTGATGTTCCAATCATACGTAACAACATAATGTTGACTCGCCACAAAATCTAAACTTTTGTTAGGAAAAGAGGCACCTGCATTGGTGGTGAGTTGTGCATACGAGGTGGTAATGAGCGGAGCCTGATGGTGCAGGCCATAGCCCAAACTCAACGAGTGCTTCGCATCCATTTGATAGCTCACACTGGCGCGAGGTTCTACTACCGTTTTATTGTTTAAACTATAATGCTGCAAATGGGCACCGGCTATAAACGAAAACTGACTGTTGAAGCGGTGCCTCCATTGCGAGTAAGCCTGAGTAAGCCAGTTGTTGTCCTTTGCGTTTAGGCGCACGGTGTCTTTGTTTACATTGGCAAAGAGTTCGCGATTGAACAGCTCGAAATTCAGGTAATCGATATATAAGCCCGATGTAAGCGAATTTTTTGAATTGAACTTGGTGCGCGTATAAACGACAAACGATGTTTTGCGAGTAGTGAACTCCGCTTCTACACGTCTGAAACTTCCCACCACATCTAAATTGACATTGCGTGTCAGCGAATCGCTTGAAAAGGTTTCGTTGGTAGAGCTGTATCCTAAGGTTGCCTTTAAAAAACTTTTCTTAGTCAAATTTTTCTCATAGCTCGCTCCGGTAATGTTAGTAGTGTAGCGGGGATAGGCATCGAGGTTTTCATCGCCATACAAATCATTTGATTTTTTCTTGAGGTCTACTTTGCTTCCCAACAAATCAATGGAGCTGTTTCCGGCTATGCCAAACAAAGTGAATTTTCCGTTTTTGCCGGAAGGAAATGTAAACTTGTAGTTCACATCCTGATAATTAGGCGTGTTGCCTCCGGTGCCAAACTCAATTCCTAACTTTTGAAAAACTCCCAATGTAGAATAGCGGTAGTTGATGATGAAAGAACTTCTTTTGTTTTTCGATAAGGGACCTTCAGCACCTAATTCAAAACCGTTGAATCCAATTTGGCCTACTTTTTCTAACTTTTGGTTGTTGCCATCTTTCAATTTAATATCAAACACACCGGCAGTTGCATTTCCATATTGTGCCGGAAAAGCGCTAGTCATAAAGTCAGATTTATCGAGGTTGTTATTGTTGAGCATGCTCACCGGACCACCGGTGCTCACCAATGCACCAAAGTGATTCGGGTTAGGAATGTTGAGCCCTTCTAATTGCCACAGCATGCCGGTAGGTGAATTTCCACGCACGACAATATCATTTCGCGAATCGTTGCCACCCACTACACCGGCAAAGTTGGAAGCCATCCGCGATGGATCTCCCAGAGCACCGGCATAGCGCTTGGTATCATCGATGTTGAACGAGCGTGAGCTTACCACTGCCAGATCATTGTTGGTAGCTGTTTTATCTTCTTTTGTGTTAGCCGTTATGACCACTTCATTCAATTGATTAGCACTTTCAGTAAGTGATAAATTCATCACCACTTCTTTACCGGCCGTGACGATGATGTTGGGAATGAGTTGCTCTTCATAGCCAATGTAACTTACCTTGATGGTTTGGCGGCCCAGCGGCACATTGCTGATTCGGTAGTCGCCATTCTCATCGCTAGAGGCTCCCAGCAATGTTCCACCGTCAGATACAATAACAACATTCACTCCGATTAAAGGAGTCTTGCTTACTTCATCGGTTACTTTGCCACGAATGGTTTGTGTGGTTTGCGCCAACAGTTGAGCGCTCAGGAATAAGATTGTGGATAGTAAAATCGTTCGCTTCATTTTTATTTTTTTATTTGTGCAAATATGTCAGTGGAATCATACGAATCGAATTGATTAGGGTTAAGAAGAAGCAGAAGATTTCCCATTTCTTAACTTAGATCAATAAAATCAGCGTGATCGTGAAAGATTTATAGAGCGATTACTTTTTAGATTCACTCAATCGCTTGCGGATGCGGCTGAGTGATTCTGGTTGTATGCCCAGGTAAGAAGCGATATAGTGCTGCGGAATTTTTTCAAACACCTTAGGTCGCGATTTCATCAGATTGAGGTACTGTTCTTCCGGATTTAAAAACAACATGGCTCGGTTTCGTTCAGCAATGCGGATTAAAATAAATTCGGCAATTAGTCTTCCAAACTTTTCCCATACGGGCATTTGCCGATAAATACGCTGCATACTTTCGTACGATACCACCAACACTTCCGAATCGACCAACGCCTGATGGTATTCCATCGAAGGCTGGCGAGTAAGAAAACTGGGGTAGTCCGTATAGAAGTTTCCCTCAAACGAAAAGTTGTACGTCACCTCTTCGTGATTGATAATGCAAAAGGTTCTGAAATGTCCTTTGTTAATAAAAGCGACATAATCACATATCTGGCCAGCTTCCATCAAGCAAGTTCCTTTTGGCACTCGCTTCTTTTCCATCGTTTGCAAAAAGGCATTCAGTTGTTCATCGTTGAATGAAACAAACCGACTGATATATTCTTTTACTTTTTCTAAATCTTCTGTGCTGGGGATCAACTCGCTTATAATTTTGCCACGTCTTTCATTAACAAGTTCCCCCCCTGAAGGTTATCAGGAGAGGATTACAAGCTTACGAATTTTAGACGAAATCGGCATGATTACTTAGCGGCTATCTGATCGGTGCCCACCGTAAGTTTTAAGATGGAACCTTTGCGTTTGGTATTGAGCGTTGCACTCAACACAATATTATACGTGCCGGGTGTAGCATCAGCAGCTACTGAAATCAATGCATTGCTATTTTCGAAATTGCCTTCTTTGGGTTCGTACGTGAGCGTGACGCCTTGGGGTAATGTGCTTTGTAAACCCAGCGTGGCTTTCTCTTTCGCAAAATACTTAGAGCGCACGATAGAAATAGTTACCTGTTTGCTTTCTCCTGGTTTGATAGATACACTGCTTTCAGACAAATCAATTGCGAAGTCTTTGTTTTGTGCAAATGTTACAACAGACGCCAATAGAAAAAGGGAAGTAATGATTGTTTTCATAAAAGGTTGTTTAATTTTTTACATCACAACGAGTTAATGTGAGCAAAAGGCCAACGCTTTACATCCTTTGGGGCGATGTGCGCAGCGTTTGATGTAAATGAATGTCCGTTGGGGCGAGTGGAAAAGATGCTGGGGCGAATGGGTCGACTAACTTACCTCCATCATATTTCTCAATTGACTTATTTTTTCCATCACCTCTTTTCCTTTGGGCCGGGAAACAGGAATAGAAAAATCAGATCCGCTTATTTTAAGTTTATAGCCGTTGGTATTACCGCTAATGGCGCTGATCGCGTTCACATTTACAATGTAAGAGCGATGGCAACGCAAAGTGAAGGAATTGTTAAGTTGTGTCTCCAGATTTTTAAGATTCACGCGCAACAATTTTTTCTGAACTGTTAAATCCTCTTTCCAGTGAACGGTGGAATAGTTATCGTCAGCTTCTATAAAAAGTAAATCAGGCAGATTGAAGGTAAGGCTTTCGCTGGTGTCCGAATACAAGGTCACTATGGTGGCCGTTTTTACCAATTCTTTGGATTCCTTTTTTAAGGTTTGAATTTTCTGAAGTTCCTGATTGGTTTTGATGGCTTCATGAAGATTCTGCTGCAGCATTTGTGCTTTTAAGAACAAGGTGCAGAGGGCAATGGGGATCACGCCTTTAATGGCCACCTGTACTATTGTATGTGCTGCTACTTCAAGCCACGGCATATTAAACGGACAGAAAAATAGTTTTTCCATGAAGGTTGATATCAACCAGATCAGGGCGAGGTGTAAAAAATTTAAATAGATGTATTTTTTGATTGTCCACGTGGTGGGATCCATCCAAGCCGGAAAAATGCGGGGCAACAGTAGAACATTAAAAAGAAGTACCGCCAACGTAATCAGGCCATGAAGCCAGCCTAAATCATTTGCAAAGGTGAGCTCCGATTCGGTTTTAAATAAATAAAGAAATGCGGTTACGAACGCGCTGATAAACAAGGCCAACAGAAAGTTTTTGCGCTCGTCATTCAAGTAAAAGGGAAATGGGGCGTTGAGCCAGTCGGATAGCCGTTTCGCTAACGAGCGTTCTTCCAAATTCATGGCAGGGGAATCGATTGCCTGATATTGATCCATACACCACAAACTTAAAAACAAAGGTCAAAGTTGCCAATGACTATCATTTACGTGGCGAAAAGCTAAGATTTTGGGGTGAAGTGCTTCGCTTTTTGAGTGGCTTGAAATCAACAGTAAAGCTTTTTATAGGGCTAACTCTAACATTCTGGCACAGTTAGTTCTCCCATCCCCATGCGATCACACTTCATCAACAAGTCTTGCAAGTCGGCACCTTTTCCCCGCAAGGGGTCAATGGCTTTTACCAATTTGGTACGCATATCAAAGAGTTCATCGCGATCAAATTTTTTAGAGCCCTTCACGAGATCGAGTTGATTCAGTGCTTCTTGTTGGTTTTGCTTGGGGTTGAACATGCCGTTAAGTTCAGAGCATTGGTTGCACACGCCATTTTTGTTAATCAGTGCACAGCGGTTGTTGAAGATGTCCATCATGGTGTGGCGCGCATCTTGCAAGAGATGTTTTACCACATCTTGTGATTTATTGATGATGACGGCTATTTCTTTGACGGAAAAATCATAAATGTCTTTTAAAATCAGCGCCACTTGTTTTTCGATGGCCAGTGTTTTGCCCATGCACGTGAAGCAGTGGTCGATGTGGTCGCGCATATCGAATGTTCCTTCAGGCGACTCCTGTCCTTTTTTTAGAATCGAGTTGCGTACTGTTTCATTGCTCAGCACGATGCCTTTGTCAATCTCTTTGGTGTTCACCGTCCAGCGTTTGAATTGACGTAAGTGATCGTATGCCAGGTTAGTGGCAATTTGAAACATCCATGTTTTGAAAGACGATTTCCCCTTGAAGCTAGACACTTTATCGAACCCGCGAATGAAGGCATCGTGCGCAATGTCTTCAGCATCCTCTCGACAGGTCACCAATCGATACAAATACGATTTGAGCTGTGGCTGAAATTCGGCATACAGTTTTTGAAACGCATGAATATCGCCACCCATGGCGAGCTTTAAAGTTTGTTCATTGGAAATTTCCATAAGATAAAGGTAAGTGTCTTTTTACTGGTTAGACGCGCAGACCGAACAAAACGGGCGATTTGTGAAAACAAAAAACCACACTTTGACAGAGCGTGGTTTTTTAAAATATTTTCAGTTTACTTTTTCACCACTGCAGGTGTCAACTTAGTAGGTCGCTTTTCGGGTGAGCACATGTTGTTATCAGCGGGGCGCTCGCCAAAATACAGTTTACCGTCTTTGTCCAACGAAAGTAAATCGTAATCACCTGGGCAGTTGGCAACGGATTGCCAGGCAGAGCATCCTGTAATCGAAATATCTTTTTCTACATCTTTTGTCAAGCTGCAAGCAGCAAAGCCAAATGCCTGAATCAAATTAGCATCATCTGTTTTAAGCGTTACCCATTTTTTATCTTCATAGAACACAGCATTGTAAGTTTTATCTACAATTTTGGATTTGTCCAACACTTTGTATGTGCCAGCGGTTCGGAAAGTAAATATTTGCATCTTCAATTCCGGATCGAGTCCCAGCGTGAAGAGCAAAGTCCACTTGCCTTTGTCAAAAGTGAACACGCGCTTGCCCCATGCTTTTCCGTAGTTGTAAGGAGCGGGATCGGCATAGGTGCCAGATAATTTTTCCAGTGCCGCTTTGTTGTCGGTGGTTTTGGTGAAACTGAAAGCAAGGACAATGGCTACCATCAACCCCGCTGCTAAAAATAGTTTTTTCATATTGTTTTGGTTTGTTTGGCATTCAGACGAATGAGCCAACCAAAACGGGCGGATTTCAGAAAGTAGTTAATCGCTTTCAGGCGATGAACCTCTCTCTTATAATTTTTCCGTCCTTCCAATCCTGAATAGCCACCTGCACAACTTGAATGGATCCATTCAGTGCGTGATCAAAATCCAGTGACCATACAAGAAAGCTGCGGTTGCCTTTGATAACTTTGCCAACGGCTGTGAAATCACGGATTGCTTTTACATTGGATAAGAGTTCATTTCCAATTTTTCTGTTCAGTACTTTACCCCGGTGCGTTACACCGTCTAAATCCGTTTTTTCGATTTCGTCATGATAAAATTTGTCAAAAGCCTCCATGGGTTTGCCTTCCGATACCAGTGAAATCAATTCATCCAATGATTGCGAGATTTGTTGTTCTGTCATAATAAGTCGATTTTTAAATGGTTAATAAAATTTTCGCAGAGCAACTTTTTGCATGCGCTTTGAGTTGTTCTGTAATTAGCGGAGCAAAACTATTTGCCGCGCAGGCGCCTAACAAGAAGGCACTAAATTGTAGACAGGTTACTAAAAAGTTACCAAGCTGGATATGAATAAATTGACTTCTACTTTTTCGGTCAACAAAGAGCGAATTACCAACAATTGCCCTTTGACCAGTTCATTACTTTTGATTAGCGGCCGATGGAAGTTGATCATCATCTGGCAATTGAAAGATGGCACGTTGCGGTTTGGGGATTTGCAAAAAGCCATTCCGCACACATCCAAAAAAATGTTGACGCAACAACTGAAGGAGTTGGAAAATGATGGATTAGTAAGTAGAAAAATTTACCCGGAAGTCCCGCCAAGGGTTGAGTACACATTGACCGAATTGGGCGTTTCGTTGATGCCGATTTTGCACAGTCTTTTAAACTGGGGAATGGATCACAACATTATCGAACATGTGAAAAAGATGGATAAACAAAACTCTTTTTAATGAAGTTGCTTTTCCTTGCAATTAAGTCATCTACTCTTCATCTCTGGGTAATTTCAGTCAGATTGAAAGACAACTAGAGCTTTTCCAACCTACAACTTTGAAGGGCGGACACGCACCCACAAGGGGCCAACTGCAATGACGAGCACGATTACATTAAAGAGTGCATTGGATGGATTGCTGGATGCAATGGAACCGGCACTATCTAGGAAGAACCAACATAAAATTCCGATGAGCACGGATTTACGAACGGCTTCGGGTGCTAGATCATAAACCCACCTTGACAAGCACCAGATCATGACGCCCCAACCCAACAGAAATCCGCCCGTAAGTGCTGACAGAAAACGCGTATCGGGGGATTGATACGTAGTGATGCCATCGATCGGCCAACTGAGTAAATCAAGTGTGAGGCGAGCCGGCTCCTTCGTGGAAGTCATGGTGCCTAAGAAAAATATCGGGCCAAATGAGCCCACCACAACGGCTGTTACTTTTAACCAGAATTTGTGGAATTGGTGTGTCCGTATTTTCATATCAACTTTTCAGACTGTTCTTTCCCACCAGCAGTTCTTGAATCGTTTTTACCCGATAGCTAAGAAAAAAAAAATACGCAGAAAACAGAATCATCCCTACTACCAGTGCACTCAAAGCAAGTGCAACTCCGGAGAATGAAAAATTATTTCGCCAGGCGATCCAAACAGCTGAAAGAAAAAGGTAGAGCGAAAAATCCAAGTTGAATTGCCCCAACCAGTTCATCGATAAAATAGAAGATGTGAATATTGGGAAAATATCCCAGCCGTGTAGGCTAATGACAATAACGGTATAGGCCCCAATCAATAGAAATGAAATTGCTAACAATAATCGAAATGCATTCATAGTTGTGGTAAGTATTAGTATCCACAAACATTGATAGAATAATCGTTTGTTTTTAGACGGAGACGTACAACCTGCTATTGAATTAGTAAGTCGCTTCTGTTTTTTTCATTACTTCAACCATGGTGCCCAACTCAGCAAAATAATTTAAGAGCCAAGGGTAGGTCAGGTTTTTTTCTGATATCTGTAGATAGAAGTTGTCCATCACCAGTTTAAATAAAAGACCCGCAAGTTTCTGATTGTCGGCCAAACCTAGTTGAGTGGCCCAAAGGTTCATCAATGCTTGACTGGCTAGCTCGTTGGACTGTTCGAAGCATTTTTTGAATTCAGGAACATCTCTGTGTATTCGCAGTTGACGATTAAAAAGTAAATCCGTTTTCGCATCGACAAGCACATTCAGTAATTCAGGTACAATTGTTTTACAGCCTCGCTCGAGCTCCGCAACTTGTTTGGCTCGCTCCATATGAAAGAATAGCAGCTCTTCTGTGAATACTTCCAGATCAGAAAAATGGTGATAAAAAGAAGATTTACTTTTCTTCACATGTCGCGCGATCACTTCTACCTTCAGTCCTTTCGGGCCGTGTTCGGCAAACAAATGATAACCGGCTTCTACCCATGGAAGTTTTATTGCATCGTTCATGATTCATTCTTCTTGCAAATGCAAGTTATAGAAAAGTACATGAACCTGCTGTTAGCTTCGCTGGTGTTCCGTCATTCATCCCATCACCAACTTCATGATTTTAACTTTATTCCGAGGTCGGAGTGGAAAAGATAGTCATCACTGCGAAACCGCTACTGCAATTTTAGAATCAGCTGTGCCAAAGTATAAAAACCATTTGCCCCGAAAATGGACTAAGCCTTCTACAAAACAAACCTGATTAATTTGTCCGGTGATTTCGTAAGGCTTATCCGGGCGCAGGAAATTTTTTTCAAGGCGGTCGATCAATCGCGTTGGATCTTGCGCATCAAACAAAGCCTGACCAGCACAATATGCTCCGCTTGCCAGCGTGCTGTCGCCACCTTGTTCTAAATTCATACCATTATACATCAACACAATTCCTTTTTCTGTTTGTAATGCAAAAGCACCACTTTCTACAAGCCTACTATCGAAGTAGCCTTTGCGCGGTTGAAGCACCGACAAAAGTTTTCCGTTTGATTCCACCGGCTGCCAGTGAATCAAATCATCGGAAGTGGCCAGGAACAAATCCGTATCGCCAAAGTACATCCAAAACTTTCCGTTGATTTTTTGAGCCACCATTCGCTCGCCTACTTTCTTCGCCACAATCGCTCCCGATTTACTCCACATGTCGGTATATTTTCCTTGCAATACCAAGCCTTCTTTTTTCCAATGGAGTAAGTCGCGTGAGGTTGCTAAACACAAACGCGCGAGCTTACCATCATAGGCGGTGTAGGTCATGATGTACAATCCATCTTCACTTTCTATAATACGTGGGTCCTCCACACCACCTTCCCACTCATACAATTTCATGGTATCTTCTTGCGGATAAAATACCGGTTCCGCTTGGCGCGAAAAGTGAAGTCCATCGATGCTGGTCGCCAACCCCAACCGAGAAGTGCCGGCATATTTTCCGATAACATCTTCGGCACGATAAATCAGGAATACAGTATCATGACGCACCACGGCAGCCGGATTGAAAACATCTTTCTCTTCCCAAAGCACTTCCTTTTTCAGAATGGGGCAAATGAATTTTCCTGTGCCGGCAGAAAGAATCGGATTAACACTATCTACCTTTTGAAAGGGCAAAAGAGCCCAAGTTGTGTCACGCACTTCAGTACGCGTGGATTGATTTGTGCAACCAATCGAAACGAGTAAAATTAGCAGCAGTGTTTTTTTTATTATGGAAGCAGAATTTTTCATTGCTTCGAATATACAGCTTTAGCTGCGATCATTGCACTCAAGAACCTTCCTTCAGTTTTTTCAAGCGTTCTTGAATGCCCGTGTTGGTTGGATCGAGACGTTGTGCAACTTCATACGCCTGAATGGCTTTTTCGGTTAATCCGGCTTTGGCATACGCTTCACCAAGACTGTCGTAGCAATTAGCCGATTGTGGAAACAGATTGGCGTTGATACGAAATACCGTGATCGCTTCTTTTAGTTCGCCACTGGCCATCATCACATAGCCACAAGCATTCAATTCTGATTCGCCTGAAACACTTCCCTTAATCTTCATAGCTAAACCACGCGCACTGATATTTTCATCAGTAAGCAACCCTTCTTTTTTCCATTGGTTGATTTGCTGATAAGCTCCATAGTTAGGTTGATGCGCTTGGCGCGAAATAATTTTTAGTAAATCGCGCTCCAACGTTTCAACAGGATATTCTACGATGCGAGACACTTCGTTTTTGCCTTCATAAATAATAAATGTGGGTACGCGATAAATATTCAAACCCGCTTCCAATCGTTTGGGTGATTGTTTGTACACTTCCGTGGAATCATCCACACCAATCAACGTAACATTCTTCTCCGGAAAATTGATTTCCTTCAACAAACGCATCATGCGGGGCAACTCGCGCTTGCTATCCCCACACCACGATCCAAAGTAAATTTTTATAGAATAGTTTGATAGCTTCTGCTTCTTTAATGCTTCTACCAGACTGGCATTGGGATGATACGAATCGAAATTAGAAGCGTACCAGGAATTGTATGGCTCTTGTTTGAGTTGCGAAAGTTCTACTTCATTCAAAAGCTTTTTCTCATGCGACTGCGCTACTGAAGAAATGGTTAAACAAAAAAGAAAAACGATGTATAGGTATTTCATAACATGATGGGTTAAGGTGTCCGCAAAAGTAGTTCGGCACCATTCGTTATCATGTTAATACGATCCTAATGAATTGCTAATGGAATGTTAAATAGTCTAACCTATGGTAGAGCTGATCTCACGCACATGGAGGTCGATTTTACGTGCTAGTGATTTTAAACGAGCCAATTGCTCGCCAGAATATTTTTCGGGTTCTCTTTCCATCAAATCAATCAGTCCAATCATGCGGCAAAGTGGCCCACGCAACATGTGCGCATTGATAAAAGCATATTCAGCCAACTTTTGATTTTTTGTTTCGGCTTCCAGCGTTCGCTCGGCCACCAGCGCTTCGAGGTTTTCGTTGATGGCGCGTGTCTCTTCTTGCCGTGTGGCCAATTCCTGATTTTGGTGGTGCAGTGTTTTAGAAATCTGATCGAGTTGCCGATACTTTTCAGATACCTGTTGCCGATAGAAAACAAATTTGCGTTTCATGTAGAGAATGAACGCAATCAGTAAAGCACACATGATTAAGTAATCGATGCCTTGCTGCACGCTGTTAATTTTTTCTGGCTCCCATACCGATTTCATTCCCAGAAAAGAGGGAAACCCCAAGAACAAACAAATGACTCCGCTCAACGAAAAAATAAAAAACAAGCGCCAGTAGCCGTTGGAACATACAATAATAAAGGCAGTGTATAGACACAAGAAGCTCGGCACCGTACCGGCCAGTCCGCCAAAGCTTACCCAGAAAAAAGTAAATCCCCCCAACCCCAAAACATGAACTGCGAGTAGCACTGCCGGATGTGCACCGACACGTTGTGCCAACAAATACAAGAAGAACAGCATCATAGTTACAAACAGATTGAACATGACCATCTCGGGCAAAAAGACTGGAACCATGCTCATTAATACCATGAATAGTTGATAAGCAATGGCTACCAATATGCCATACTGCAATAAGTCGCGCTCCAGCTTGGGGCGATCGTTAAATTTTAGTGCGGTTGAGTTCTTCATTGGCTTTAAGAGTTGCCGTTATATTTTTCAACACTTCGTTCAATTCTGCGTGAGAGGCAATCAGCATCGAATCCATCATGTTCGTTCCGCGAAAGCGACTCATCTCCTGGTTCAACTCGTGAATAGGATCGTGAATTACTTCCGTGTTGAGTTGAATGTATTTTTCAATAGCGTGTTGCTGTTCTTGCAGCAATCTTGATTTCTTGTTTACCTCTTCTTCCAGATGCTCCTGTGCTTTCATCAATTCCTTGCCCTGTGTAACCAATTCATGATTCAACTCTTTGGCATGTGCCACTTGTTCATTGAGCTGACCGGAAAGTTGTTGCCAGCGACCAATTTCATTTCCAGTGATGCTTTTCAGATAAAACGACAATGCTCCCAACGCAATCAGAATAAAAACAAAGTCCGTAAAGTCCGAATCATTAGATACAAATAAAAAGGTCCGGCCACCTTCCTCAAAAACGGTGATCACAGTCAGCGCTATCAAAAAGAGACACTGAAATGTTAAGAGTGCTACCATCGTGCGACCTTGGTATAACAAAATCACAAAAAAGAACCCGCCATAATAATTAAAACGCGAGTTGCCTTGCACGCCTCCAAACTCCATAAAGTTTAGTCCCAGCAAAACGATGATGATCACCCCGAATAACGGGTGCACTTTGGTAAAATTTGCTTTGTTGAATGCCAGCCAGGCAATGGCTCCAAATACGATCAGAATAGTAATATCAGTCATTACCTCACCCCATCGGATGGACTCACGGAGGAAGTCGATCAGCAAAGCCACCACCAACCGAAAAATGGCCACAATCGAAATCAGCAAAACAAGTTGCGTTTCGTAAGGACGCTTGGAAAAAGCTTCTAATCGGTTCAACGTGGGGGGAGCTAAACAAATGAAATTTAATGAATTCGCCTTTCAAATAAAAAAGCAATTTGACTTGGTGTTCATAACTATTACACGAAGCACCTTATCTTTGACAATTACTTGACTTAGAAAAATGGCAGGAGCAGGCGCAATGGACACCCCGTTAATGAAGCAATACAACGCCATCAAGGCGAAGTACCCCGGTGCTTTGTTGCTTTTTCGCGTGGGCGATTTTTATGAAACATTTGGCGAGGATGCAATCAAAGCCAGCAAAGCGCTGGACATCACGCTCACCAAACGCGGCAGCGGCTCTGCTTCTGAAATTGAATTAGCCGGATTTCCACACCACTCGCTGGACAACTATCTACCGAAACTAGTTCGAGCCGGCAACCGCGTAGCCATCTGCGATCAACTCGAAGATCCTCGTTTTGTGAAAGGCATCGTCAAGCGAGGCGTGACGGAATTGGTAACGCCCGGTGTCTCATTCAACGATAACGTGCTGGAGAAAAAGCAGAATAATTTTCTGGCTTCTATTCACGTCACCAAAACGATCTGGGGCGTTTCGTTTTTAGATATCAGCACAGGCGATTTTTACACCGCGCAAGGCACAGAAGTATATATCAACAAACTCATTCAAAGTTTTAGTCCGGCCGAAATTCTCTTTTCGAAAACACATCGCGAAAAGCTGGAAAACCAATTTGCCGAAGGCTACGCTACGTTTGCACTGGATGAATGGGTCTATGCTTTTGACTTTGCAAACGAGCGGCTCATCAATCAGTTTAAAACCAATTCGCTCAAAGGCTTTGGTATTGATGGCATGAATGAAGCCATCATTGCTGCCGGAGCCATCTTGCATTATCTCGAAGCTACCGAACACAAAGAGACAAATCACATTGCGACCATTTCCCGCATTGATGAAGAAAAATATGTTTGGCTCGATCGGTTCACCATTCGTAACTTAGAAATCGTACACTCTTCCAACGAAGGCGGTGTGCCCTTGCTACAAGTGCTCGACCAAACCATCACACCGATGGGTTCGC
Source organism: Cyclobacteriaceae bacterium (assembly GCA_013140555.1). GTDB lineage: Bacteria > Bacteroidota > Bacteroidia > Cytophagales > Cyclobacteriaceae > ELB16-189. The sequence goes on from JABFSO010000113.1 coordinate 24,322, forward strand.
GCCAACTGCGCCAGTGGATGTTGTTGCCTCTAAAAGAAAAAGCAGCCATCGATGAGCGTTTACAAACCGTATCGCACTTTTATAACTCTACTGAGTTGGCAGAAAGTGTAAGTGAACATCTGCATCAGATTGCCGATCTGGAACGTCTTATTTCAAAAGTGGCGGTGGGTCGTATCAATCCGCGCGAGTTGCAGCAATTGAAGCGTTCGCTGCAAGCGATTCTTCCGATCAAAGATGTACTGGGCAAAGCTGGCAAACCCGAGCTCACCAAGCTGAGTGACCAACTGCATCGATGTGAATTTCTGCTGGAGAAAATTGAAAAAGAATTGAAGGAAGATGCACCGATGCTCATTCACATGGGTGGTATTATCAAAGAAGGCGTGAATGCCGAATTGGATGAGTTGCGTAATATCGCTTTCGCGGGAAAGGATTATTTGTTGCAAGTGCAGAAGCGTGAAGTGGAGCGCACCGGTATCAACTCGCTCAAGGTGTCGTACAACAAAGTGTTTGGCTACTATCTAGAGGTGAGTAATGCCAACAAAGATAAAGTACCAGCCGATTGGATTCGTAAGCAGACGTTGGTGAATGCCGAGCGCTACATCACCGAAGAGTTGAAAGTGTATGAAGAGAAAATTCTCACAGCCGAAGAAAAACTTGGCGCGATTGAACAAAAACTCTTTTTGGAATTGGTGCAGCACACAGCCGATTACATTTCGCAGATTCAGCAAAACGCAAAAGTGATTGCCGTGCTAGATTGTTTGCTCTCGTTTGCGCTTACCGCGAAAGCGAATAAGTATGCCCAGCCGGAGATTAGCGAGTCTACTCGTTTAGCCATCAAAGCCGGTCGCCATCCGGTGATTGAAAAGCAATTGCCCGTAGGTGAAAGCTATGTCCCCAATGATATTTATTTGGACACAGAAACGCAACAGATTCTGATCATCACCGGACCGAACATGGCCGGTAAATCAGCATTGCTGCGCCAAACCGCATTGATTGTGTTGATGGCACAGATGGGAAGTTTTGTTCCGGCCGAAGCTGCTACCATCGGCATTGTCGATAAAATTTTTACGCGCGTAGGTGCCAGCGATAACCTTTCACGAGGCGAGTCGACTTTCATGGTTGAGATGACTGAAACGGCCAGCATCTTAAATAACCTGAGCGACCGCAGTTTGATTTTGATGGACGAAATCGGCCGTGGCACGTCTACATACGATGGCGTTTCGATTGCGTGGGCAATTGTGGAGTACCTGCATCAACACAAAGAGTTTAAACCGAAAACATTGTTTGCCACACACTACCACGAACTCAATCAGCTGGCAGAAGATTTTGTGCGTGTGAAAAATTTCAACGTAAGTGTAAAAGAGATTGGCGACAAAATCATTTTCATGCGCAAGCTGAAGGAAGGTGGTAGTGAACATAGCTTTGGTATACACGTGGCCCAAATTGCCGGCATGCCGAACAAAGTTGTGCTGCGCGCGAACGAAATTTTACAGTTCCTTGAAAAAGATAAGCATAAAGACAAGCAACGCGATTTTGCAGAGTTGCCCAAAGTCACACAGCAAATGAGCTTATTCGAAATCGACCCCAAGTCAAAGGCCATTCACGAAATGCTCAGCAAAATTGACATCAATACGATCAGTCCAGTGGAGGCACTGCTCAAATTGAACGAGGTGTTGAGTGTATTGAAGAAATAACTGATAATCAATGCTATACAAAAATGCCAACCGTGAAAATTGAAAGTTTGACTTTTAATTTTCACGGTTGCTGATACTAGAATTAAAAGTTAGTGTAGAAGAAAAAAGTTTATTTAGCATAAGCATTACTTATGAAAAAATCCTCCCTCAAACCTGATCTCATCATTGCGCTGATGGCATTGGTGATTGGTATTGGCACCATGATCGTGTATGTGTATCAGGCGCGCATTATGAGTAAGCAACAACATGCTTCGGTGTGGCCGTTTTTGGAAGTGTCTATTTCGCAAGGGCAACTGGGGACGTATATCAGCGTGGAGAATAAGGGTGTTGGTCCGGCCATTGTAAAGTCAACTAAAATTGAAGTTGATAGCCTTACGTATCAGGAAAATCAAATCGATGAAATCATTCTTAAAATAGTGGGTAAACCTTTGGCTCATCATTACACCACGGTGGCTAACCGCGTCATGAAATCCGGTGAGGTCATACGGCTGTTTCATATAGAAAATCTGCAAGAAGCGGCATTGTTGGATAGCGCAATGGCAAATCACATGCTTCGATTAAGTATTTGCTATTGCTCCATCTATGACGAATGCTGGACTGTGTCCGGAAATAAATTAACCCCCTGCGAAAGTTGTGAGGAGTGATTTAAAAGGGGTCCTAACCTGTATTCTGGTCAATTTAGTTCGCAAAACTTAACTTAGGCATACCTTAAGTTAACTTTACTGGCACTAAAGTTAACTTATTCGGCTATTTAGTTAATTCTCAACCACAATTTTCGATTAGCTATTCGAAAGTAACTTTGTGCTCATTATTTGAATCTCTTCTTTACAAATTACCCGTCATGACTACTTGTTACAACTCGTGACAAACCATTGGGTTACGTTTGTGTTCTTCCTTGCGAAGGAAAACATAACCATCTATGAATCAAAAAACATTTTTACATCTCGCGCTTCCAAGTCTTTTTTCGGCTAAACTCGATGTGGTAGGAGATGTTAAATTATCCATGGGCTATAAAAACTAAACTTAAAATAAACTTTATCATGAAAACTAAATTATTCTTCACTCTTATCTTATTCTTTGCTGTTATAGC
>JABFSO010000029.1 GCA_013140555.1 Cyclobacteriaceae bacterium
GAAGATAGATAGAGCGCAGGATAACTGCCCGCTATCAAGCCTGTGAATAAGCTAAAGGCAATTCCTGCCAGCCAAAATGGAGTGCTTCCCCACGGCATGGACAATCTTTTATCAGCTACTTGGTTGAATGTTGGCAACATTAATTGTACAGCCAGCAATGCCACTAAGAAAGAAATGAATGCCACCACCAGCGACTCACTAAAAAATTGACTAACTAACTGCGAGCGCACTGATCCAATCGATTTGCGAATGCCAACTTCCTTCGCGCGTTTCTCAGATCGGGCGGTACTCAGATTCATGAAGTTGATGCACGCCAGCAAAAGAACAAAAACACCAATGGTGCCAAACAACCAAACTTGTTCAATTCGTCCTCCTGTATTTATTCCATTTTGAAATTCTGAATAGAGATACCATTTGCTCATGGGGTGAAGAAAAACTTCCGGCTTATACTTTCTATCTCCTTCATCTTTCAGTTGATTGAATTTTACATCTTTAATTTTTTTAGAGACGGTCTCCATGTCAGCGTTGTCCGCTATTTGCACAAATGTTTGTGTGAAGTTGCTTCCCCAAGGGTTATCCATTTTCTTGATCCACTCATTGCTGATCAGATACAGATCCCATGGCAAAATGTAATTCATATTGCGGAAGAACGTGTTGTAAGGCAAGTCTTCGTACACGCCTGTCACTTTCACATCGTATTTGTTGTCGATGCGCACAACTTGATTCATCGGGTCCGCATCACCAAAATAAGCTATCGCCAACGACTCGGATAACAAAATGGAATATGGGTCTTTCAATCCATCGCGCGTGCCTTTCAGCATTTTGAGCGAAAGCATTTCTGTTACTTCAGGCTCGAAGTAATAACCGTTCTTATTAAATTTCTTTTCGCCTACGGTGAGGATGCGAGTGAAGTTCCAAGTGGCTTGCAAGACATATTTAAAGTCGCTACCATATTTGTTGCGAATTTCTTCACCCATCACATACGGATTTGAAACTTGGGATCCTTTCTCTCCATTATACACATTGTGCTGCCACACTTGCGCAATCTTATTGTAATTGGGATGATAGGTGTTATACGTCAGCCCATCCCATATCCAAAGGCCGATTAAAATAGCAACTGCCATACCGGTGGCAAGCCCAGCAATGTTGATGAATGAATAGCCTTTTTGCTTTATCAGATTGCGGAAAGCAATTTTAATGTAGTTTTTGAGCATAGTAGTGGCGAATTGGTAATCCTTATGAAGTTATAGAAGGATATACTTCACGAATTGGCAGAGGTTGCAAGAAATAGGCAACTATTTTTTATGTGGCGATAACCAAGCCTTCGATGGCACGATTCTTCTTCACGATTTCAAACTGAATGATCACGCGGTAGCTCAGCTTCATTTTGCGGATATCGATGTTGAACGGATTTGAATAGCTGTTGGCTTATAAACCTTAACATTGCGATAATCTTCGATCAGCTAATTTACTGTTGATTTCAATATGATTTACTTTCAAATCATCATCGGTTTATTAGTTGTGCTTGCCATCATCGACTTGATTGTGGGCGTAAGCAATGATGCCGTTAATTTTCTTAATTCGGCTGTTGGCTCAAAAGTAGCCTCCTTTCGCACTATTTTACTAATTGCCAGTGTTGGTGTGTTGATTGGCACCCTCTCTTCCAACGGGATGATGCAAATTGCCCGCAACGGCATTTTTCAGCCGGAGTTCTTTACGTTTGATAAGGTGATCATCATTTTTTTGGCAGTCATGTTAACGGACGTTATCCTGCTCGACATCTACAATTCTTTGGGCTTGCCAACATCCACTACGGTGTCGCTGATTTTTGAATTGTTGGGAGCATCGTTTACAGTTGGAATTTTGTATGTGATCGAACAACATAAGCCCTTCTCAGAATTAGAAACGGTGCTCAATTACAAAAGCGCTATTGTGATCATTGGTGGAATATTTTTCTCTGTATTCGTAGCATTTATTTCTGGAACCTTCATCCATTTCTTCTCGCGTTTATTATTCACATTCAAACTTAAGCGAACCTTGCAAGTTTTCGGGCCGGCATTTACTGCGATTGCCGTTACTATCATGATTTATTTTTTATTGATCAAAGGATTAGAAGGAACCTCTTTGATCAGTGCAAACCAACTCCATTGGATACAGCAAAATACTACGTACTTATTAGGAGCAACTTTAGTAATCACTTTTCTGGCCACGCTGGGGCTGATGCGTTTTTCAAAAGTGAACCCACTTAAAATCATCGTGCTGATTGGAACATTTTCGCTGGCGATGGCCTTTGCAGGAAATGACTTGGTAAATTTTATTGGCGTCTCGGTAGCTGCGTATTCTGCTTATCAAGCCTGGGCTATTTCCGGAATTGCTGCGGATGCTTTCTCGATGAACGCTTTAAATGAGCAGATCGTGACACCCACTTGGTTCTTGTTATTGTCCGGTGCTATTATGGTAGCCACACTTTGGCTAAGTGCGAAAAGCAAAAAGGTAACTGAGACAGAAGTATCTCTGGGCAGACAAGATGAAGGCGAAGAAAAATTTACAACCAATCCCTTTGCGCGCTTGCTGGTAGGCGGTGCTATTTTCGTAGGCAGTCGTTTCACGAAAACTATTCCGGATTCGTGGTTGCAAAAAATGGAGAAGCGTCTCCGGCAGCCCAAAGGATCTAAAAAAGCAAAAGCAGACGAGCCTTCGTTTGATTTACTTCGTGCGGCAGTAAACTTGGTGGTGGCGAGCGCACTTATCGCGTATGGTACTTCGCAAAAGCTACCGCTCTCTACTACGTTTGTCTCATTCATGGTAGCAATGGGCGCCTCATTTGCCGATCAGGCTTGGGGACGTGAAAGTGCTGTGTATCGCGTCAGCGGTGTGTTACAAGTAATTGGAGGTTGGGTGCTGACTGCGTTCGTTGCTTTTGCGGGTAGTTCCGTCATTGCGTTGATTCTTTACTTCACTGGATTTATAGGTGTGGTGGTAATCGCTACGATCACCTTTGCTTTGCTCTTGTATAGTCAAATTACTTTTAAGCGCGCTCAGCGAAATGAAGCAAAGGCCGATAAACTTTTGTTAAAGGAGACCATCACAGTGCGTGAGTTACTCGAACAGAGTAAATTAAATGCAGATGAAAATATCCTAGGCATTCAGCGACTGTTACAATCATGTTGGGATGCTTTGTTGAGTGAATCTCCCAAAAAGCTATTAGCTCAAAAGAAAGAAGTAAAAAAGGTCGCAGCCGAAAACAAACGCATCAGCGAAAAAATCATTCGATACATCAGAAAGACTGAACAAGGTGGATTGCAAGCCGGGCGACTAAATATGTTAGTGTTCGATATCTTACAAGACCTATATCAAAGCAGTATCTTAATTGGTGATTCGTGCAGTGAGCATGTCGCCAACTTTCATCCTACTCCAGGCAAAGATTTTCAAAAGAAATTGGAACAGATCGAAGTACTTTCCAACGGCTACTTTTCGATTGTGCACACGGAAATTTCACAACTCAATTTTCACCAATCAGAAGAAGAAGAAAAAGCTTTCCGGGCATTTATCAATTTCCTGGCATCGAGTTTAGATTCTGAAATTCTTCGTATTCAACAAAATGAAATTAACAGCCGACTTGCTACCCTTCAAACACGAATCCTGTTGGAAATGAAAGATATCATTGAGTCCACGCACCAACTTTATATTTTACACAAAGATTTTCTTTCGGCACGCTAAGTAAATCACTCCGATCGTAAACTCTTCACCGGATTGGCAAGACCAGCTTTGATGGCTTGGTAGCTGATGGTTAGCATCGCGATAGCAATCGCAATCATCCCCGTAAGGGCAAAGACAAGCCACGATATTTCAATACGATAGGCAAAATCCTCCAGCCACTTATTCATTAAGTACCACGCAATGGGCGCCCCAATTACAATTGAAATAATTACCAACTTAATGAAGTTGAACGTGAGCAAGCCAAATACATTTTTCAACGAAGCACCCATCACCAGACGAATTCCAATTTCCTTCGTTCGTTGCTCAATCATAAAAGCAGAAAGAGCAAACAACCCAAGGCATGCTACAATGATTGCCAGCACCGCAAACGTGGTGAAGATGCGGCCCATGCGTTGCACATCGGCATACATGGCCGCATAGCGATCATCTAAAAATGCAAAACGTGCCGGCTGATGAGGGGCAAATTTTTTCCATGTCTCCGTCAGGTTAGTGAGCAGTTCTTGCATGTTGGTAGAACTTGCTTTCACAGAAATCATTGAGGGACTATTGCCCAAACGCAAGCAGAGGTTGCCTATGTTTTCCTTCATGGATTCGAAGTGAAAATCTTCGACTACACCAATGATCGTCCATGAAACTTGTCCAGCGTTCAAAATGCGTTTACCAATCACATCTCCACCCAATTGCTTCGCCATCGATTGATTGACAATAATGGCAGATGAATCCGTAAGGTGATTGACATCGAAGTTACGGCCTTGCTCAATCTTCATTCCTAATGTGGAAATGTAATCATGATCAACTTGCCAGATCTGTCCATTCACCGATTCATCCTGACCTGATTTACCTTCCGCCCAAAATTGATTGCCGTTGCGTTTGGTTCCTCTGATCGGCAAATAATCGCTGACGGTTACTGCTTCTACATGTGGAATGTTGAGTAACTCATTTTTGAAAGTTGTCGTCTGTTGCCCCAGTGTATTCGTTCCCTGAATAATCACCACTTGATCTTTCTCGAAACCAATTTTCTTATTCAGAATAAATTCCATTTGCTGATAAATCACGAACGTGCCGATGATCAGAATGATGGAAGTTGTAAACTGAAAGATCACGAGCGTGCTGCGAAGAGGTGAGCTCTTGCTTCCTTTGCTGATACTTCCCTTTAACACTTGAATAGGTTGGAAGGAGGATAGATAAAGCGAAGGGTACAATCCGGCCAGCACTCCAACGAAAATAGCCAGTAATACTATTACCGGAATCAACCTCCAATCGGCCCACGGAATGCTAAGTGTTTTAGAAGACAACATATTGAAGTAAGGCAGCAATGCCAATGCCACTATCAATCCAACAGCAAAAGATACAATGCTGAACAAAACCGATTCTGTCAAAAATTGATTGATTACACTTTGCCGCATTGAACCAACCACCTTGCGCAAGCCAACTTCCTTTGCGCGGTTGGCAGACTTGGCTGTAGATAAGTTGATAAAGTTGATCATGGCGATTAGCAAAATAAAAACAGCAATGCCCCCGAACATCCATACAAATCGAATGTCGCCATGAACCAATCCGTCTTGCACATCCGATGAATACAAATGAATGTCGCTGAGTGGCTGCAACTGTAGGTGCGCATTTTTTTCTTGCATAAACCGTTTGGCTTCCGCTTCCGACATACCATCCTCCACCATCATGGGCAAAACATATTTATCAATAATGCCTTTGCTAATTTTCCTTTCCAGCTCTTTCAGATTCACTGTTGGATCCACCGAAATGTAAATGGCATAATTGCTGGCGCCCCAATCTTTCTGTTCGCCTTGCCAAAACTCTAATCCTTTGGTGCTAATCAAAAAATCAAACGGTAGGTGTGTATTTGAAAAGTTCTCAACAACACCAGAGACTGTGTAGGGTTTATTAACCTCATTGTTGACGATGAGTGTCTTGCCTACGGGGTTTTGATTGGGAAAATATTTTTCTGCTTTGCGTTGGGTAATTACAATTGAATTGGGTTGTTCCAGCGCACGGGCTGCACTGCCATGTATAAACTTCAACGGCAACATGTCGGCCAGCTCCTGATCGAAATAAGCAAAGCCTTCATCGTATGAATTTTCGGTTTGATCTCCGGGCCGCACTTCATTGCTACCGGCACCAAACAATTCACCTGCATTATAGCGACCCGCTTTCAGCACTTCTGGAAAATCTTCTTTCAACGCAGCACTCATTGGGGCAGGAAAAAAAGTATTTCTTTCAATGCCGTTGTTTCCATTTACTGCACCAATCACCCGATAAATAGATTGCCCATTCGCATATTGTTTGTCGTAACTCAACTCATCTTGAATAAATAGTGCAATCAATAAGCATGCAGCTATCCCTAAGGCAAACCCACCAATTTTAATGGCTGAATACATTTTCTGCTTCACTAAACTGCGCCATCCGATGATCAAATAGTTTTTTAAC
>JABFSO010000043.1 GCA_013140555.1 Cyclobacteriaceae bacterium
CCAGCGAACAGTCATTTTCCAAAAACCATCTCCGCTCAACACAAAGCAAAAACCAAAGAAGAATGCAATTAACCCTAAGAAAAATCCATGTTTGGTCATTACATACATTTCGTAAGGACGAGGTTGTGTAAACCACACTTCCATCACCAGACAAATCACCAGGGGCAGAAGTCCGAGTGGAGTGCTCATGGCTTTTTTAAGCAAGGTCACCCATTTTCCATCTTCATTCTTTTTTAAGTAATAGAAGAGTGGAAGTAAAAGAAGGACATAGATGAATATATTTCCTAAAAACCAGAGATGTCCCGGGTCGGCCACATAGGTAGCTTCCATGTTGTAGTACATTCGGAGTATATAAATGTGAATGGGCACGATACAGAAAATTCCAAACAAGAACGGCACCAATATTCGCTGCGTTCGTTCCCACACCAATTGTTTCCAATTACGATTTTGCAATGCGAAGTAAACGCCCATCCCCGATACAAAAAACAGAAGCGGTATTCGCCAGATGTTAAGTAAAGTCATCGGCGTCCATAAGGACACCCATGATGTTTTTGAAGAGATGAAACCGATCATCATACCCCAGGGCTGAAAGCTGATGGCCGTATGATAAATAAGCAGCAGCGCGATGGCGATCACCCGCACCCAGTCAATGTCATATCTTCGATTTGTATGAATCATTCTCTCAGAAATTTTTTATTTACTTTAACAGAGCAGCAATTTCGGGGCGTGTTTTTTCGATGTAAGCAAAATCGAGTTTCAAACCCATAGGGCCTAGCGCATTGCCCATCATTTCGTATACAGGCTTCACATCATTAAAAGGAGCAATCACACCTTCGTAAGCCGTGGAATTGAATTTATTTTTAATGGTTTTATCGGCTCCTTTTTGCAATAGCAGTTTTACCAAGGCGGGTCGGCAAAAGAAAGCAGCCGTGTGCAAAGCAGTGGAGCCATCATTGTTTTGAATATTCAGATCGGCACCGGCATCGATCAATACTTTGGCAATATCTTCTTTACCAAATACAGCGGCACTGATGAGCGGGCTCGAGCCACCAAATGGATCTTTAATATTAATATCAGATCCGGCAGCGATATGTTGCTGCACCGCTTCCAAATTACCCGATACAATCGCGGTATGTATGTCTATTGTTGGTGGCTTCACGCCCGATTTGGAAGGGTTGCTTTTTTGGGCAGCCGGCTTTTTATCCTGGCAAGAGGCTGAGGTTAAAATAAATGCTACAAGCATTATCAGGGTTGTGATTTTAGTCCATTGAATGGCGGATGTTTTAATAATTTTTTGGTTAATTTTTTATGTGGCAAAGAACGGGGTATGCCTAGCCTAGGGCTAAACACCTATGCTTCAACATGCATCAAGTTTGCTGCAAATGATGTAAACTATGACGCAGGCCTATAAAAATTCGCGCAAAACCTTGTTTTTACTTATAAATAGCGGTTTTTGAGAATGCCTTTAAAAGACATTCTTGTTTTTATACTCCGTTCGCTAACTGTATTTTTGCCACTCTAAATAAATCAAGAGTTCCGCTTCATGCCTGAGTCGCCAGCACCCACACAAGAATTCGTAAACCGGGCGATAGCTGTTATTCAGCAAAATCTAGCCAACGAGCAGTTTGGGGTTTCCGAATTGGCCGATGCCATGAATATGAGCCGCTCTAACCTGTTGCGGAAAGTAAAGAAGGAAACAAACCTGTCGGTCAGTCAATTGATCAATCAGGTGCGATTGCAGCACGCAATGGAATTGCTGAGAACCTCATCGCTTACGATATCAGAAATTTCGCATCAGGTAGGCTTTAACAGCTTATCATACTTTATAAAGTGCTTTCGCGAATATTACGGTTATCCGCCTGGCGAAGTCAACAAACATCTGAATGAAGAACCTAAACCTATCCCTCCGGCAGCCTCCAACAATCGTAATTGGTGGATAGCAAGTGGAGTGGCATTAGTGACTGCCTTGGTTGCGCTCTATATATATGTAGCTGCGCCTTTCGGGCCGTCAACCGTTTTAGAGAAATCCATTGCGGTGCTGCCGTTCAAAAATGAAAGCAGCGATTCTGCCAACGTTTATTTAATCAATGGATTGATGGAATCTACGTTGGGCAGTCTTCAAAAGATCAAAGATCTGCGCGTCATCAGCCGCACTTCTTCTGAAAAATACCGCGACACCCGCAAGTCAATTCCCGAAATGGCGAAAGAATTGAATGTGAGTTATTTTGTAGAAGGCAGCGGGCAGAAGATTGGCGATAAAATTGTGTTGAACATTCAGTTGATTGATGCGCAGAGCGATCGCCATTTATGGTCGGCACAATACAATCGGGAGACAAAAGATATTTTTCAACTGCAACAAGAAATTGCGAAGAGCATCGCAGAAGAGATTAAAGCGATTATTACACCGGAAGAGGAAAATCGAATTCGCAAAAAGCCAACCGACAACTTGGTGGCATACGACCTTTTTTTAAAAGGCAAAGCAGCGCAGGCGATACCTGACTCGGTTAATCAGCAAAAAGCAATTCAGTATTTTATCGAGGCAACGCAACAGGATTCACAGTTTGCGATGGCGTATGCGGAAATTGCGATCACCTACTATTATATGGATATTTTTCATGTTGGAAGAAAGTATTCCAATTCGATTAGCATGTATGCCGATAAAGCTATTCTTTATGATGCGAAGATGGGCGAAAGCCTCGTAGCGAAAGCGCTATCCTACATTTCGCGGAGAGAGTTTGAGTTGGCAGAGCCTTATTTAGAAAAGGCATTGGAATACAATCCAAATTCAGCACAGGTCATCGGATTTTTGACAGACTTCTACGCGATGTATTTGCTGAACACCGGAAAATATCTGCAATACGCGCTACAAGGTGTTCAATTGAATATCGAAGCATTGGACTCAACTACAGCCAGCTACAATTATCTGCGTTTAAGTAACGCCTTGATTCAAAATGGCTTTGTAAATGAATCGCTGAAGTATGTGGATAAGTCTCTCTCTTACAACTCCAACAATCCCTTCTCACGGTATGTGCGGGCATTCATTTTATTTGCGAAAACAGAAGATGCTGCTGAAACCCGCAATTTGCTGTTGGCCGAATTTAATAAAGACACCACTCGATTCGATATTTTGCAAGACATCGGCAAGATTTCTTACTTCATGCGTGATTATAAGGGTGCGTTGCACTATTATCAACGATTTTTAACCATTCGCGAAAGGCAACAGCTCGATGTATACCGACATGAAAATTTGACGATAGCCGATGTGATGGAAAAGGCCGGTGAACATACAAAGGCGAAAGAGTTGGCGGAGAACTATAAAAGTTTTTTTGAAGCCGATCGATCTGTTTATCGTCATTTGGGATTATCAGCCTATTATACCTACACCAAGAACCAAGCAAAAGCAATAGAGCACATGCAATTGTTTGCGAAAGAGGAAAATGTGCAGTATTGGATTATTTTATTTTTGGAAAAAGACCCGATGATGGAAACCATTAAAGATAACCCTGAATTCAAGAAATATTTTGGGGAGGCTAAAGCAAAGTTTTGGAAAAGTCATAATGCTCTTCGAAAATCGTTCAATGAAAAGAGATTATTGTAGAGCCCGTTCGCAAGCCCTAAAGTTTTTAATTCGATAGGTGAACCTATGAATAATCTCATCGTTTGCTGATCGATTCGCTACTTCACTTCCCACACCACCCATTCGTACGGTTTTAGTTCAAGACGATTGTTAAGAACAACGATGTTTTTTCCTATCGAACGAAATTTTAATTTACCTTCTTGAAATGTTACCGACTGCGGCTGATCGGATAAATTCGCAGCTACTACAATTCGTTGAGTGTCGGAAGTTCGCGCAAAACTAAAAACGTACTCGTTGTCATTTTTGAATTCTGCGTAGGTGCCATTGGCCAATGCCGGATGTACCGCACGCAATTTCAAAAGCTGCTTGTAGTGATTGAGAAGAGAATTCGGATCGTTTTTCTGTTCTTCTACTGATAAACCATCATTCGGCTTATTGTTGCGCTGGGTCCACCACACACCAGTATTGGCATACCAGTTAGCAACGCCTGTGCCTTCCTCATTCGCATGCCATTCAAACGCTTCGCGTCTCGGAATATCATTGCCATCACCATTGCCATACTGACCGTTCATGCCTTTGCCTTTCATACCTATTTCTTGTCCATAATAAATTGATGGAATGCCACCAATCAGTAGTTGAAGTGATGCTGCTAATTTTTGTTTTTGAACATTGGATTCAAGTGTAGCCAAACGATCGAGATCATGATTCTCTAAGAAAATAATTTGTGCCGTACCTTTGGGAATTTTAGTGAGAACGGAATCAGCTTTATGTTTCAATTGATTCTTATTAAAAGATAGAATGGCGCGCTGCAACCCAAATCCAAACATGCGATCTACTCCGCCTTTTTCAAAATAAGAATAGCCATAATCATTCCAGTCCGCCTGCTCCGCTACTACACTGACTGCGGGGTTCACTTTCTTTAACTCTTTGATCAACGGATTCCAAAATTCTGCCAGCAGGTTAGTCAGCGTGGCTTTATCGTCCAGTTTGTCCATAGCGTGATCCAAACGAAAGCCATCCACACCATCATCAAATTTGCCGTCTTTGTTAGGATCCATGAAATATTTGAACAGATCGATGTTGTAATTCAACACGTCTTTGCTTTTCAAATTAACGGTTGTCACCTTGATTACTTTTCCATCGTACGAATTCAATTCGCGTAAGCCAAACACCATCGTAGAAGGAATGGTGTGTGCGGCATCGTCAAATAGCAGATAGTTGCTATATGGAGATGCGGGGTTGTTGATGGATTCTGTAAACCACTTATGTTGATAGGTAACATATTGCGTTTCCATGTCCATGTAGATTTTCATCTTTCGATTATGTAAATCTTTCACCAATGAAATGTAATCTTCATAGCTTCCAAACTTTGAATCCATTTTAATGAAGTCGTTTGCAAAATAATTGTGATAGCAATCGGCATCATATAATGGTAATAATAATATGGCCGTAGCTCCTAAATCCTGAATGTAGTCCAGCTTTTGACGTAGACCATTGAAATCGCCATGTCGGTCGCCATTGCTATCGTAGAAGCTTCGTAAAAAAACATGATAGATTACTTCATTCGAGGGTTGACTACGTTTACCGGTTTGGGCATCCGAATTGACTAGTATGCCGAATAGAAAACCCGCAGTTAGAATTAATTGTAAAATACGTTTCATTTTGACTGAATTAGGTGGAATAAAAAGTTAACGCAATATTGTATTTACTGAACTGCATTTTTGAATGTGACTTGCCTGAGAAGAGTTTGGCCCATGGGAATTAACTCAACACTTTCTTTTTGTTTACTGACAGGATTGAATAAAATAGTTTTGAATTGAAGTGTATTATTCACTTGAACAACCGGCTCGCCTGCATATTCATACACGACTAAATTTTGAGCCGCGTGACTGAAGTCGTAAAATCCTTTGACGGAATATGTTTTGGTTTTAGATTCCACGCTGGCGATGGGTAACGCCAACACCATTCCTCCGTATGTAAAGTACGTTTCGTGATTCCCATCTTCGTGTTTTACCACTTCCGGAATAAATGTGATCTCCACAGTTTGCGTTCCGTTCCATGTTTTGCTGATCACAATAAATCCATCTTCTTCAATATACTTTTCACTCACCGAAACCTTCGTAATCCCTCGTGGCTTTCTGATTTTTAGTTGAAAGTTGTTTTGTGTTGTTGACACGGTAAACTTGAAATGGTATGTTGATGGATACTGGGTATCCGCGACAACCGTAACTGACTTTCCGTTGATTTGTGTTTTCACTTCGCTGGGCCCCAACAGCGCATTGACTAAACTATTCTTTCCTTTCAACCACATGTGTTGTACGTAGTAAGGAGCGATTCGACCCGCGTTAGGCACGCAACAAACTGCGGCCTCTTTATGGACGGGTGAGTAGCGAAAACGCGTTTGATGTTTATCAGAAGTATCTCCATTCAGCCCACCGGTTAATGCATACGAATTATCCGATTTCAAATAAGTAATTGCCGTGCCATTTGGATAGCGTGCTCCTTGAGCAGGATTCAAAAATATTTTCTCAGCACGTTCAGCAAAATGAGGCAACCCGGATTTTACAAACAAATCCAAGTAACTATGCATCAATTCGTGCAGCGAGCAATACTCATAACCGCGATTGGTGGCATCTGCTTTTTTACTACCTATCCACTCATCGCCAACAGCTGCACCCGAGGCGGAGGTGGCCCAATCAATTTTTATGATGAATTGGTCGATTGCTTTTTTTAATTCTTCGCTTTCCGAAGCATAATAGGCAGCAGCCAGGCTTCGCAAGTGCTCGTAGGTGTGCACGCTATGACCATTCAACAGTATAGATTCATTTACCAGTTTTGCATATTGCGCATCCTCATTTAAATTTTGTTGTGAAAAATCTTCATACAAAAAAAAACAATAATCACGGTAAGCTTGCTTGGCGGTAATGCGATAGAGACTTTCAAATACATCGGTGATCGTCAGGCCGTGAGTTACACCGCCTACATTTGGATTCGTAGAATAAAATGGATGCGATTGATGAATCGGATAATGCTTCATCACATCTTGTGTGGCTCGCTCTATAGCTGTGAGAATCTTTTTATCTTTTTTATAATCATACCACGCCAATAAACCACGAAGCAAAGATGCCTTCGACCACAGTTCGCCATTTTCATTATCGAAATGGTATCGTAGCTCCTGATCGTAGATACCGAGATAGCCATCCGCATCTTGTGTCGCTAGAATTTGCTGAATGTAGTTTTCTGTTTTGGTAAGATGTTTTGAATCATTAGCAAGGATAGCGCTGCGAATGTAACCATCGCGCCAATTGCTTTGCGTTTCGCTGTTCCACCATAGAAACTGCACTTGCCAGTCACCGGCAACGCCCAGTGCGCCAACATCTTTACTCTTCACTTTTTTCGAAAGACGATTTTTCCCATAGATGTCATCGGCCAGAATAAGATCGGGTGCAAGACTATCCAGATGTCCGGTGAAGCCATTTAAATTTTCCTGAATCTGTTCTTTGATCCATCCATTAGGTTTCACTTCGCCCAAAGGGAGTGGCTGATACTTTTCAGGAATAGCTTTTATTTTTTTGAATGTTGAATTCGATTGGGGCAACCCGTCTATTTCGAAAAGAAATAACAACGATAAGCCCAAAAATAACTTCACCATCCAAAAAGAAGAATTGATAGCGCTTGGTTTCATTGTTTGTAAGTTTAATGGTAGAGGGCAAATTCAATTTGCAATCTATTTTTAATGCGAATATTCGTTTCCCATTGATCGCACAAAGGGGTTTGTGATACAGGCATGGTGGGCATATAGGGTACGGGACCAAATTCCGGGCAGATCGTTAATATCGAATCTTTTTTTCTAGTGCGTACATCGATAATCTTTTTCCACCAGCGAATGAATGTTTCCAGATTCCCTTTCCATTCCGGTGCAAACGGGTCATTGACTTGCGGTGCCTGCGCAGAACCTACACGCGCATGCAGATGATATATGTATGGAATCAAATGCTCAATGATATCAACTTGATCACTCAACAGACTTTCAGAGACGGTGCACCAATGGGAGAAATCACCTGTAAGTTTTAGGTGAGGATAACGCTCCAGATAGGGAAGGAGTGAGGCGGCATGAAAAGTGAACCGCCCACGATGCGTTTCATGAAGAATGGGAATGCCTGATTGCTGTGAAATATTTTCAGCGACTTCAATCACACGGCAGTTATCTTCAAACGAAAAATAGTCTTTACCTGTGTGGCTGTTGATGAAGTCAGGGCGAAGTGCTACTAACTCTTCGAGCCGCTTGCTCATCCGCTCCATATATTCTTCTACGCGCTCATGTCGCAATGAAAGCACCTGCTGCGCAACGAAGATGAAATCTGGGTTTGATTCGCGAACACGGTTCAACTTCAATTGAAACTCTTCAATAAACTCGCGTGAGTCTGGCAGATTGATCTCAACGCCATCATAACCTTCTTCCAAAACTTTTTTAAAAAAGTCGGTGGGCGTAGTTCCTTCCAGCCCCCAATACGGACAAACGTATTTGATCCGCATCGAAACTAAGGTTGGTATAAGATAGGATTGATCGGGGTATTGATGATTTCGCCAACAGGCGCACCGGGGCACCACGTGTTCCAATCATTGATTTGATTTTTATTTTCCGGATTCTTCAACTTCATGTCTCGATCCATAAAGATAACTGTCATTACTTTTCGCGTTTGTTGGGTTGCGTTGGCACCGGCTCGGTGAAACACCCATCCGGAGTGAAAACTTACTTCACCTAAATCAAACGCTTCGATCACATGTTTGAAGTCGGTAACGCGCAGCCGCTGTTGGATTGCACTTTCACTTTCATCGCCAATAGCGAGTTCTCTTCCTTCTACAATCTGATGGCTGCCCGCGCTGAATTCCAGCGGCCCCATTTCCAAAGACGTTTCCTGCAATGGAATCCAGGCGGTGACTGTTTTGTCCGTTTCTAATGGCCAATAATATTGATCGGCATGCCAAGGTGTAATTCCACCACCTCCTTCTTTGAATAGTGCTTGATCATGATAGAGTCGAACACCTTCAGTTTGCATCAGGTCGGCAGCAATTTTGGCCAACCGCTTGCTGAACACAAATTCCTTCACCACTTCATTTTCGCGCCACAAATTGAACAATTGCAAAAATGCTTTTCCATATGTGTCTCTTTTATCGAGTGGCTTTATCTCCTGACTCATTTTACTCACTTGGCTGGAGATGGCCTGGTTAAAGAATGCGATAGTTGCAGCATCAAAGACTTGTTTCAATTTGATGTATCGGTTTTTCTGGTAAAAATCGATTTGCTCTTGCGTAAGTGTGTAGGGCTTTTGCAACAGCGCAGCTACGGAAGATGGAATATGACTCATAGATTATTTTTTGTCAAAATTAGGATGCCACACTTCGAAAAAATGGCACAACAAATGAAAATACCAGCACTCTATTGACTATTTATGTTCTAATTGCATGCTTCGTGTAGTATTATTGTGGTATGAAGGCCTTATTTGAAGATATTGAAAGTAAAAAGGGAAACCAGGCATTTCTGGCCTACAGCTTTGCTATACCTTCGTTTGTGTTCAAATGGCATTACCATCCGGAATACGAATTGACGCTGATTACGCAGGGGAATGGCAAGCGGCTGGTGGGCGATAGCTATCAGAATTATGAAGTGGGCGATTTGGTTTTATTGGGCCCCGATTTACCACACACGTGGGTAAGTAATCCTTCCAAAAAAAAGAAAAATGTCTCCGCAGTGGTGATTCAGTTCTCACAAAAATTCATCCAAAGCTTTTTACACTTCAACGAATTTAAAGAAGTATCCAACCTCCTCGCTTCGGCTTCGAGGGGCTTGGCTTTTTCGTCACGCGAATTAGCGAATGAGATTATTCAACTACCGAAAAAGTCAGGTGTAGAGAAACTGACAGCGCTATTTTTGATTTTACAAAAACTTGCGCAACAAAAACCAAAGAAGTTGGCTTCCGATTATTTTCGGGCGGTGCGTGGCACTGAAAATGAGAAGCGCATTAACATCATCTGCCAATATGTGCAAAGGCACACAGCCGAGAAAATAGTTTTGGATAAAGTAGCGGCATTGGTTCATTTGTCGCGAAGTGCGTTTTGTAAATTTTTTAAACGCGCCACGGGCAAAACACTGAGCGAGTATGTCAATGACATCCGAATCGGAAATGCGTGTGAGTTGTTAATTGAATCTGACAGGCCTATCAATGAAATTGCTTACCAGACCGGTTTCGAAAGCCTTACGTATTTCAATCGAATCTTTATAAAAAAGAAAAGGCTAACGCCTAGAAAGTTTAGAGAGGAGATCAGGGTGAGAAAATAAAGAGTATGCGGAAATACGTTCAATAGTAAAAACAAAAAAGCCTCAAAACTTTCATTTTGAGGCTTTTTTGGTGATCCCGCTGGGATTCGAACCATTCATCTAACCTATTTTATTTCAATTAGTTACAACAAGCAAAACCAATTGGTCACCGGGTTGGTCACTCATTTTATCTGATCTTACTTAACACTCGTACAAAGAACGATTTCTTGTATTAAAGATAATGAATTTGCCGCTCACATGGAAAAGAATCAATCAAATCAGTTTAAAGAAAATAAGGACTACATCAGCCCTTCATCCGTGAGTGACAAGTACCCCTCTATGGTGACGATGATGTGGTCAAGCACTTGTATCTCCAAAATCTTTCCACCTTCACGCATCTTTCTGCTTAAATCAATATCGGCTTGACTGGCTTGTTTATTACCGGAAGGATGATTGTGAGCCATAATTAAGCTACAAGCATTGGCTTTGATGGCTGAAGCAAAAATGATTTTAGGATCCGCTACCGTGCCAGTGATGCTTCCGGTTGAAATATCTACAATTCCTAACACGCGATTAGCACGATTGACGAGCAGTATTTTAAATTGTTCCACAAACTCAATCTTATCTTTGTCCCATGCTTGGAGCAGGATATCATAAGCATCCTTTGACGACATGATTTTAGGGCGGTCTGAGGGCTTGACTTTCGTTTTGTACGAGAGTTGAATCTCCGCAACCTGAATGTGATTTCTTTCTTGTTGGGTTTCCATAAGCTTGTTGATTTAATTATGGCACCCGGCATGGGTTCGGCAGGAATCAGCGCAAGGAGGAACGGAATAAATGAAAGGATGCGGGCGGCACGCGTTTATGCCGTAGTTCCTTGCCAGCGTATTTCCGGACGAACCCTACCTTTGTGTCAGAATTAAAAGAGACATGGCTCTTCAGCAACGAGACTTTGTTTTGGATGGGGATAACTTTACTCACCATTATCTCTGCAATTACAAACCCTATTTTGAAGGTGTCGATAGATTATCTTATAGCCTTATTCGATTTAAGAAAAGCGAGACCATTGATGTTCGCGCCTGGACAGACTGCTCAGTTGAGGCATTGAAAAGAATACACTTCCGCACATCAACGGCTGTATTGCGTTCCCTTCATAGCAGTGAAGAAAAAGTAGGCGCAGGATTGACTTCTCCTTTGGATATTCTTGGATTAGCGATTGCCTCAGCAATTGATGGACAATACCTACCACATCTCCTTCGCAAGAATAAAGTCATTCCACCTTTGAAAGGTCTTAAACTTGAAGCGAGAGAAAAATTAATGAAGAACCTTTATGATTTTGAGAAGGAGGGCACAATTAATTCGATCCTTATAGTTGACGACATCTTTACCAGCGGCACTACAATGGCGGCCATCATACGGGCAATTCGTAAAAGACTATCCTGTCCAATTTCACTCTTTACACTTGCGGCAACCGATCAAGCTTCAAACAAAGAAAGGACATTATCTGGAGTAGGTTATTCATGGAAACCAGAGCAGGGTTGGATTCAGGTGCAGGAACCGGATGAACCTTATTACCGTGTAGCCGATTTAAAAAAATTGATCGAGGAAGATTTTCAATAGGACATCGAACTCCTCCACCATTGCTTCCCATAAGCCGCAAACGAGCACGGGCGGGAGTCGGGTCAAGGGTGACGATTCCATAAAAATAAAAAACCAGCATCGGCACTCGTCTTGCCCTTGAGGCGACTCCCGCCCGGGTTCACCTTTGCTTATGGGAAGAATGGGTTCAAGGAAACTGTGGGGCGGGTGAACGGAAGGAGGCGGAACGAAGCGAAATGAAGTGGCGGGCGGCCTTGCGGGGTTAAGCGAAAAGGTCGCGGTCAGGTGCGATGGGTTTGCGCGTTGGTTTCCTGACCCGACCTTTTTGCTTCTGCTTGGGCTGTCGCACGCCATGTAAAGTAGCGAAGCGAAGCCGACTGAGTGAACCGGCCCCATGAACTTCCCAGTGGCTTCATGGGGCAAGGCATACGACAGGCTTCGTCACCATAAGAAAAAAAATAGAGACGAACCTTTGGCAGCACATCGGTGCGCTCCCGCTCTTATCTATTACTATGGCGCACTGTTGTGCTGGCCTGTCGGAGCCTTGCAAATTATACAACATAAAAAAGGGTCTTGACCAGACCCTTTTTACTTTTTTAAACGCCCACTCCTCTTTTCTTCTTCTTCTCTTTTCGGGGCGAGTCGTCATCATCATCTTGCTTGAGAGTTTCTTTCTTCTCTTTGGACTTCTCTGGTTCCTGCTTCGTTTCTTTGCCTTGCTTCTCATTTTGCTGGAACAGCTTCTTCATATTCTGATCAAAAACATCCACGCCTTTGAATTTCGGATTGGCTTCCAGATATGCCTTCTGCTCTTGACCGTCTTTAAGTAAAGTAATTTGCGTGGTGTTGCCCTTCTCCAATGACCGCACCATACGCTCCTTCAACTCAGGGTTGTCCATTTCTTTAATCTGAAATTTGGCAAGAGCCTTTTCCAAATCAAAACCATACCCCTGATGGAATTGATCAACTTTGAAGTTATTGTTCTTGTCTTTTTCACCTTGAAAATCAAGCTTCACCCAAGCATTAAAGGGTTGACCATCTTTTGTTGTCAAATCTTTATTCACACTGCGACCCGATAGAAGATTATACGCTTCTTTGGCAGTAATGCCTTGGTTCTTGGTGATGTAAAAGGTCTGTGTTTTGCCTTTCGTTGGGTCTTCCTCATTTTTGAGTGTGGCGTGGTAGCGGTTCAGGAAGTACATGTCCCCTTGATCGCCTTTGCGAAAGTCAATGGTGTACTCCATTTTTTCGGTCTTGTCACCGCGTTTGAATTCATTCTCCGTCTTGAGTTTGAACTCGGCCGGTTGCTTTTCAATGTTTGCCCTCAGTTCGCCTTCGAGTTTTTCTCCGAAACCCAGGTACTTGAGGCCGTCTTTCAGGAAATCGAAATTTTTGATGTTCATAGAATTGTTATTTAGCGTTTATGAAAAATTGATTTATAAATACATCATGGCAGTGCACGTGCCTTGACGAGTGTTCTGTTTTTGATGGGAAGGAAAAGATGCCGTCCACCGTTATGTTCAAACATTTCTATGACAAGATGCTTTGCTTCCGGTATGGTGAACTTGTCTAATGCAAACACCCATTCATTGATGGACTTACCTTTTATCTCTTCGGGTTCTACATTAGTAAAGAAGGGTTTGATTTCCACTTCTTGTGACGCTGTACGCTTGATGCGCTTGTTGTCGCGGATGTAGAATCGAAGAAACTCAATCGTGTAATTGATGTTGGAGGTGTTCTTCCCGGTGACATGAAAGAAGATGGTATTGTTTTTTATAAAAATCCCTTTCAGCCCCAAAGCCACCTTATACTTTCCCGTGTTCTTAAACTTCAATTGCCTGCGACTTTTCAGAATATAGTTTGCATGTTTTTGGAAATCACTTTCGGTCATTTCGTTTTCGAACAGAATCGGGCGGTCATTCCAGGCTCTAACTTTTGTACTATCGAGACTCAGATTCAACACGTTCGGTTCATCAGCATAGTTTACCGTAAACTGATGAAGGATACCATCTGCTGTAATGATGGTCAGGCTGGTTTCAGGAAAGTGAATGCGAGCTGCTTTTACCTGCAATACATTACCCATGCCTTTCGCTTTCTGCGCCAGCACGTCTTTGCTTCCGCGATCCACACTTTTAATAATCGTAGGGAAAATCAGGCTGGAAGTTTTGTTGAAAGTAATCTCTAACGGATACGTTCGGATGTTGTCTTGTGCGAGCAACATGCGGTGAATCATCGTCAGCACAATGGCGATTAAATATATTTTGTAGTGTTTCATGGTTGTTGATTTATGGCCTCACCTCCTAAGAATAAGACCTGTTTTAACTTTGTTTATTTGGCGTTGGTGTCTTTTAGAAGAACCTGATAACCTGCCTTGACCGTTACTTTAATCAGTTTTATCTTTTTGCTGAACAAACCTTTAGCTGCTTCCACACCTGCGCTGGCCGCTTGTGCAGCCAATGTTTGATCCATGCTCATAAACTGCATGCTCTGCAAACTTTGATTGGAGGATTGCTTGGCAGCATCCCGCGTGATTGCACCGGGAATATAAAGTCCCTCCATGCCATCGAGATCATACACGGACATGGCTACCGGAAAAAGAGAATTGCCCGAACGAATCGAATTGATGGCAATAGTCATTCTTTCTTCATTGATGGAGGCTGTTCCATAGATAAACTGGTCTTTGGAGATTAGTTGACCATTGACATATATGTCGTTGGTTAGTCGGAGTTTCACGGTGGAGCCAGCCACTAATTCCTGTGTATCGTGAATGACGGCCGGAATGGCATTGTCTTGCACTTCCGTTGCAGATTCTTCCTCCAATCCATAAAAGCCATTAACAGGTAAACTGATGAACGTTGATGTTACGGAGTCTTTGCGTAGGGTAGCCTGATTTTGTTGAGCGGCCATTATACCAACTGTGTTGTCCATCGTTTCAGCACTGACCTGAAACACCTGTTCCTTATTCTGAATGCTTTGTTCGCGAAGGCGTTCTTTCACTCTATCGGGATGTTGGATATCGAGAATTTTATCCAGCACGGTTCCCATTTGCGCCATCTCAGGGTCTGGTTCGTTGGACTCAGCCATCATCTCCATCATGGTTTCGAGTTTGCTTACGTCCTCCGTAAATTGTTTATGTTCAACAGGAGGAACTAATGATTCTTGGTTATTATTAGTGTAAGTGGCTACCGTCTCCATGGGGGCACGATTGATCTCACGGTAAATCATTTCCAACTTCTCATTGACTTTGGCTTCATTGGGATCCATGTCCTGAACTGATGTTCGGGATGTAGGAGATACTCTTTCAAAAAGTGGTTCGTTTGCTTTTTCTTCCAACACCATAGTGTTCAGTTCAAAGTAGGGATCGTTTTCCACCGCTTCGAAGAAGTCAGCCGAGTCGCGGTCGGATGCTTCATAGAGGCTAAACTTGTCCGTCTTTTCATCCGGAGAAAAATGGGCGCTGGGGAGTTCAAGGTTCAATCCCGCGGTATTCATCGCTACGGCTTGACCGGGTGTGGCCTGCCCTCCTCCGAGCGCCCAAAAGATCAACGTGAGAAAAGGCATGGTGAGCATGGGCAACGCCATCGCCAGTTTTCTCTTTTGCAAAAATTGTTGAGAGTGTGTTTTCATAACTTTTTTGTTTTCGTGATACATTATCGTTTTAGTGATTTCGCTTTGCCTTCGATGGGTAGAAAATTCAGTTGCTTTTCGTAGTTCATAAACTCCTGATAGCTGAGGTGCTTCCACTCGTCTGATTTTATCCAGCGGTCTTTTGCATACGTTGGGTTTTCATTCTTGAAAAAATTTCCTTTGCCATCCATCGCCACATAGAAGGCGGTAAACTGGCCGTTGATTTCGCCTTTCATTTTGCCAAGCGGGATCAGTACAGTGGTGTCTTGTTTCTTTTCCATAGGTTGAAGTAGGGGATGAGTGATTGAATCAATAGCAATTTTAGTTGGCTTACGTGGGCTAAACCCTTCGGAAATAGACAGCGCACAAATAGTTGCCGTCAGTAAGCCTATACTTAACAGAATCATGCTTTGGCTGCGAACAGGCATTTTGTTAAATGCTTCGTTAAGCTTGTGCACTTGTTCTTGCAGCATGCGCGTGGTGTGTTCGCGCAGATTTTCTTTGACTGATGTTTTATCATTTCGCATAGTCATTAGCGGTTTTCGATTTTCAGGTCTTTGTTCTCAAGTGTGTTCCATTTCTCAATGAGAAAGCCATGCGGATTATGATCCGACCGATTTACGTTTCGCAGGTATCCTTCAGTGGTGAGGCTTCGTGTGACGATAGATGACGTGCGGATTAATTTTTGCTTGCCATAGTAGCGAAAGTAAAATGGGTATTGATTGATGTCGATGCGGATACTATCGGGTGTGATTTGCTGACTGATGTTTGCGGAGATCACATTGGAGTAATAGCGGCTCTCTTTAAGATTATCGTATTGACGTTTCGCTGAGGCATCGGCTAAGTATAAAGCCTTTGCGATGTTGCTTTCGATTACTTTCTCATCTGGATCAAGTGAAAAGAAGTAGAGATGAAACATTTTCACGTGATCGCGGGCTTCTACTGGAATGTTGTCTTTGCGTTCGGCTGACCAGGCTTCGAGTGCTTTGCCATTGGCGAGAATATAAATCCGGGCTTGTGTTTCACGCACCCATTCAAAACTCTTATACAACGTATATCCGCAAATAGCCACGCATGATAAGATCACGATAAACGTGAAGAGCCGGATATGTTTGAAGGCCGTGTCGATATTTTTAAGTTGGGTGAACATAGTCTTGGTTGCTGGTTACTCGTTACTGGTTGCTCGTTGTTGCATGGGGCTAAGATTCACCGGAAAGTTTTTTGTGCATGTAGTGGTCGGTACCCATGTTGTTGGCGTTGCTAGCAGAACTGTTTGATGAATTTCCCATTGCACTTGCTGCCGAGGTGAGGACAGCCGTTGTGCCCGCTACTGCCGCTGTCGTGGCCATGCGTGATCCACCAGTAAATACATTCGAGGCTTTGTATAATCAAGCGTTGCCTCCGCCTGCGTGAACAATGTACCCAGCTACGCTGGGTACTGTGAAGTAGCCCACTATGCCGATGACGAGAAAAATTAAGTAAGCTGTATCCGTAGCACTAAAGAAGGTATCACCATATCTCAATACCTGTTGAATGTCCACCCGCAGCATATTCTCCTGTATCTTTCCGATGATGCTTCCGAAGATGTTGGCTACGGGTAGCCAAAGAAATACATTGATGTAGCGAGCTAGCCACATGTGAAGCGTGTTTTGAAATCCATCGAAGACAGCAAAGCCGAATACAAGCGGTCCGAGTATAGCAAGCACGATGAGGTAAAATGTTCTGATCGTGTTGATGCAAAGCGCTGCTGCTTCAAACAAAATTTGAAGTATCTCCGACATCCACTGCTTTACGGAATTTTTAAAATTGTACGAAGCCTTGGCCATCGCAAACTTGATATCGTTGCCGATGCCATCCAGCGTTCCTTCCCCCGTTCCGTTCGGATGTGTATACTTATACCATTTGTCGCGGTCACCATCCCCGGAAGGGCCGACAAACATTTGCCACGTGGGTGTTTTCTTTATGGCGTCTTCCTTCAACTTGAGCAAATAAGCAATCGCATTGTTGGTGCCGGTCACCATCGCGGCTGTTCCCGTTACCGTGGGTTTCAGAATACCATTGATTAGCGCGAGCACATAGGGGAACATCAGAATGCAAAAGCCCAAGGCAAACGGGCGCAGTAACGGATAGAAGTCGATGGGTTCGGCATTGGCCAGGTGTCGCCACACCCGCGAACTGATATACCACAGTGCCGCAAATCCAGCAAGCCCTCGTCCTACACTGATTAACCGATAACATAGCGGGATCATGTCCACATACAACTGATCAAGTATTGAGTGCAAGCTTCGGATTTCGCCCACGAAAGTCTGTGCAGAAGCGAGGGATGGGAGGAGAAGGATGATCAGCAACAACCTCATCCCCCGCCCCTCTCCAAAGGGAGAGGGGTGTCTTGAAATGATTTTTCTAATTCGTGCCATATAATTTTTTTACTGTCTGTTGGTCGTTGTTAGCGAAGGCGCGTTGGATGGCGAGTAGTCGCGTGTCGTTGTTGAAGCCACGAAGGAAGACCATCCGGTTTTCCATATCGTAAAAAATATTGTCAATAGCCCGCATACGCTCATCATCGCTCATGCGGAGTTTGGTAGCGGTGATGATCATGGCAAGGTCATCCAGGTTTCTTACGCTTGCCTGAATGATGAATTTGTACACGCTCTCGATGTAGAAGATTTCATCGATGGTGAGATTGGGATCGTTTTTGAACCGGCTCAAGGCGCGTTTGTATTCTGCGATTAAGAGTTTTTGATACTCTATAATAAAGGGGATTCGCTTGTAGTTGCGCACTGAAGGGTTGACGGCCATCAACCCATCGAGAAAAGCCTGATGGATTGAGTAGTCGCCTTCAGCAATTTTTTTGATGGTGTTGTATCCCTTATCAAGAATCTTATAGCCCATGTACATATTGTCGAGCATTTTCTCCAGTGTCTGGAGTTTCTCCCAATTGAGAATGAGCTGTTGGGTTTCATGCGATTGTCCTCGCAAGAGACTAGCGTACAGGGTTATCGTCAAGGTGAACATCAACAGGATTAACTTTTTCATGGTCGTTGCATTATAATTTTTTTCGTAACTCCGCGTCTCGTTTTTCCTTACCACGCATGGCTCCCAGCGCGAGGTTGTCATTTCCAAATGCTCGTACAAAGGCGTACTTATCACGCATGTCAGCATGGAGGCGGTCTATTTCTTTTATGCGCTGGTCGTCTGTCATCTGTGTGCGGCCTTCTCCTATTGTCGCCATGAGTTGCGCCAGCGTCAGGTCACACGACTTCATCATATTGGTATAGCAATAACCCAAGTAATACAACTCTTCTGCGGTGAAGTTGCCGTCTTGTCTGCACTGGGCGTTGCTTTGTTTAAAATCACGGATGATGTAGTACTGATATGCAATGATGTCTGCGACTTTGGCTGAATTGGCAATGTGTGGATTGACATTACTGAGGGAGCTGAAAAAATCACGATGCAGATTGAAGTTGCCCGACTTGATGTTGTCGATGGTGTACAAGCCCCGCTGGACGATTTGATATCCTTTCTTCAGGTTATCCAAATGCACTTTCAGCGCAGCGATCTGACGGGCAAGGTATCTTCGCTGTGTCTTTTTTTGGCTGAACCATTCGTCCCAGTCAGGAAACTGAGCACAACATGAAGTAGGCAGCAGGCACGGAGCAATATGCAGGAATATTATAATAAGGAAAGTGATTCTCATGATTGAAACTTGTTAGTTGATTCCATATAGTTTTCTTACCGCTTCGATTTCATGCTCGCCCTTGGCGCGATTGAGGCTCAACTGGATATTTTGGTTGTTGAACTTCTTCAGGTCGGCATAGTTTTGTTCAATGCCATCACCAGCCTTGTTGATGATCTCCAGACGTTTGGCATCACTCATCTGGGTCTTGAATGAATTGATGACCATCATCAACTGTTCCAGATTGAAAATACTATCATCAATGATACCTGTATAAGTGCGGTACATGTAATCAATCTCCATACTGGTGAAGTGCCTGTCCTGATTGACGAGATTCCACGTGCGCTTGTATTCTTGTACCAGAAAAACCTGCCGTTCCACAATTTGACGAATGCGTTGATAGGTTTGCAGCGTGTTCCGTATCCGCCACAACTCATCAAAGTATTTCTTGTATTGCTGGCGTTGTTTGTCCGTCCATTGCGCGATTTCCGTGAGCCTAAGTTGGTTGAGTTTGTTTTCAATGACCTTTTGAGCGTTCTGCAGCCATATTGTTTTAGTTTGAATGCGCTGGATCATCAGGTCGAATGCCTTGATTACCCATATAACGGCCTCCTTAATGATAGCCGCGATGGGGATTGCTGCATGCGCCTCCCGGGCTGGCATTGCCAAGAGACAGGTGACAGCGATGGTAATGGCGATTGCTAATTTTTTGACTCTGTTCATAGCATCTTAATTTTTTGATTGCATGTCGCGGGCGAGTTGTGCAATGCCTTTGCGCATATCGCCATAGCGTTGTGCATATTGTTGAACTTTTATTTTCTCCGATTCCTCGGTGGTATAGGCTAAGTATTCCTCCAGGGATACTTCGGTGGCATAGACTTTAGAAAGCATCCCGCCAAGGCTGATGAACACTTCTTTGTACTTCCGCATAGGGTCGTTGCTTTTGTTGATGGAAAGTACAAGCGCCTTCTCTTTTTCCGTCAGGCCAAGCAGTTGTTGAATAGAGTCGAACTTGTTTTGGTACTTGCTCTGGTCTAAGAGAATCTTGCAATCGGAATTGTTGATGATGGCCTGCTTGACTACAGGCGAACTGATGATGTCTTCGACTTCCTGTGTGACCACAATCGCCTCTCCATAAAATTTACGAACTGTTTTAAAAAGGTATTTGATATACTCCGCCATGCCTTCTTTTGCGATGGCCTTCCACGCTTCTTCGATAAGGATCATTTTGCGAATGCCTTTGAGTTTGCGCATCTTGGAAATGAACACCTCCATGATAATGATGGTGACTACTGGGAAGAGGATAGGATGGTCTTTGATGTTGTCCAATTCAAAAACGATGAAGCGTTGTTGCAGCAGGTCGAGGTTTTCTGTGGCGTTCAGCAGATAGTCGAACTCACCATCTTTGTAATAAGGCCGCAACACATATAAGAAATTTTCGACATCAAAGTCTTTCTCTTTTACTTTGTCTTCTTTGAGTATGTGGACAAATTCATCGCGGAGAAATTCGTAGAAGGTGTTGAAGCACCTCATCTGGCCTTCGGCCACCTTCTCCGAAGGAGAAGGAAGTTTATCAAAGTACATCTTTAAGGCGATGGAGAGGGCTACGTATTCCGAGCGATTGAAGGTCTCGTTATCTTTTTTCCAGAGAGCGAGCAAGAGAGTTTTGATGCTTTCTTTTTTCTCCGTGTCGAGCGTGTCGCCTTCGCCAATGTGGAACGGATTGAAGCGCAGGGGATTAGTTTCACTATAGGTGAAGTAGTAGCCATCAACTAGATCACATAACCCTTTGTAGGAATGGCCAACATCGACCAGAACAATGTGCGTGCCTTGTTCATAGTACGAGCGCACCATGTGGTTGGTGAAAAAAGATTTACCACTTCCGCTAGGTCCAAGAATAAATTTGTTGCGGTTGGTGCAAATGCCTTTTTTGATGGGCTCATCCGAAATATCCACATGAACGGGTTTGCCTGTTAATCTATCGCCCAGGCGGATACCAACAGGACTTACCGAAGATTGGTAGCCTGTCTCCAGATTCAGAAAACAGGTGGCTTGTTCGGCAAACGTGTCGAAGGTGTCATTCATGGGAAAGTCGGCTTCATTGCCGGGGAGTCCGGCCCAAAAGATTTGCGGTGCGCCATCAGTTTCCTGTTTGGCAATCGCATCCATTTGTGCCAAGGCTGAGGACACCTGTGTTTTAAGTTCTTTGAGTTCTTGTCTATTGTCTGTCCACACCAATACGTTGAAGTGTGCTTTAACCGGAAGCCGTTGTGAGGCAATCGCTTCATTCAGAAAGTCATTGGTTGCATCACGGCTAATCGCATTTTCACGTGAATAGGTGCTGAGGGATTGCAGGCGCAAGCGTTTGCTTTCTAGCTGTTTGATAAGCTTTTGTGTATCGCCTATAAAAATATATTGGTTGTAGATATGATTGCAGGACAGCAATTGCCCCAAGGGTGAAGCGAAGCCCACACTGAACTTAGTTTTATCAGTAGAGTATTTATCGTAGTTGATTCGCGAACCGCATAAGGATGGCAGGTCTTCTACATCTGCGAGTGAATAAAGTTGACATCCGTTATCGCCAATCTTAAAGTCATCTTTAAAATGAATGTCACGGAGTGTCGGTCTTTCTTTATCTCCTAATAGGAAACAGTATCGCTCCAGTAGTCCCGAGCTTAAATCACTACCGACCACATCAACATCTTTCAAGCGTTTCAATTTGACAAAGCCACTGTCGTTGAGGATGCGCTCCATCTGTGCCGCCTGATCTAAAAACTCCTGCAACTTCTGTGGCTTGATCGTTTCCTCCGGAATAATACTTTTTGAAAGTAAGGATGACACCACAGAACTCGAAGACTTTCGATTGGAAGCCTTTCTTGTAAGCATAATAAAACACTGGTGTTTCAGAAAAGGCCGCTCATTAAAAACACGTTCGCTCGCCCTTGATAAGAATGAGTCGCCTGTAGCTTCAAAGTCGGCTTCATGTTTGGAAGCGAAAAACCAATCCTGTTTGTGAAAGATGCTATTCGCAGGCAGCGTTTTAATTGCTTTCACCAACACCTGATGGAATGCTTCGTATTCCTGATCGGATAGCGTGAAGATTTCCGGTAGCGTGACCTCATACACTTGTGTGGCATCGCCTTGCTTAGAGAGGATGCAGTCGTGCTCGACTTTGTAGATGGGGAATAGTTGTTCGAGGGTCATGGTTGTTTGTTGCTCGTTACTGGTTGCTGGTTTCTTGAGGACACTTTCAAATTCAGAAACAATTTGCGCGAGTGGACTTTCAGAAAAACTGGGAGATTACGCTTCGCCATTTTCTTAATCAGGCCGTATTGGCCGTACGTGTCGCTCATGTGATAGACTGTCATGAACAGACCTGTTCCCAGTAGTGCCGTGATGCCAAGGCAAACAAACATGTTCACACCTATTATATAGAGTGCGGCAAAAAGGATCAGCAGCACAATCAGGCCTACTGCGAGATAGGCGATGTACTGTGCTTTGAGTCCTTTGAACTCAATGGGTTTGTTGATTCCTTTGTTGATTTTGTAGACGCTGTTCACCTCATCCGGCCTTCGGCCACCTTCTCCGAAGGAGAAGGAAATACAGAAGGGCTTGTTAATTAGTGGAAACTATAAACCGAAGAATGACCGAAGTACTGTTGCGACAATCACGAGAAATACGCAACTGCCAAACCAGGCGGCTGCTACTTTGCCCGTGTCAGGGTCACCGCTGTTCCATTTTTGATAGACTTTGATGGCGCCTACCAAACCAAGGATGGCTCCGATGGCGTACATTAAATTTGTTCCGGTGGCGAAATAACTCCGCACGCGCATGGTGGCTTCATTGATTCCTGCATTGCCATCTTGTGCATACGCAGAATGGAGAAAAGTCAGACAGTACACTAATAGCGTTAGTCCGAGGGCTTTACCTTTTTTAATTACTTGAAGAATTGTTTTTCTGTTCATAGCGATTGAATGGTTTTGATGTTGAATGATTTGCGTTAAGGATTATCCCACCATTGTTTGACTTCGTTTAGTTCCACATCAAAGTGGCAGGTTTCTTTGCAGGTAGTGTGGATAACGATGGTGACGGCCTCGCGGAAAGGACTGTCGCGCACATTGGGATAATGTTCCAGCAAGGATTTGAATAGCGGGATACCTTCTTCGTGGGGACTGTTGTTCTCTGCGATCATGTCTGCAAGGGTTTTGATTTCCTGCAGCAGGTCGGCTACCGAACCCGTTATCATTTTAATATTTGATGTTGATTCTTCGGGTTCGTCATCTTTGGCACTGGGGCCAAATTGCAGTTCATCGGCTGCCACGGTTTGTTTGCGAATAGGGCGTGCCTGTTCGGGCTGTACTTTGCCCATCAGGTTACCCACTGGTTGTTCGCGTTCCGGTGTTGGGGTTTTGGATTTGTTCTTATTAGTGATCCACTCGAAGATCTCGCGGTGGTAAAAGGCAACGGTGGTGATCAGGTAATACCCTCCGATCAACAGCCCAGCCGCAGTTAAAAATTGTTCCCATGAAATAGAATTGAACATCGCCTCTGTGGTTATTTGCTGAGGCGAAGGTGTGGTGGGTTACGAAGTCGTATTCACAAGTTGGGGGGAAGTGGGGTAAGATTTTTCTAAGGATTCTTCGATTAAGAACGAGTTAAACCATACTTATTAAAAATCACTTCAACTTCCCTTAAAATAAATGGTTCGTTTTCTGGTGAAGGCTGCGGCTGAACTTTGTAAGCCTGAATGAGTGATGCATAGTGGACTAAGTCGAGTGAGGATTTACTTAACTCCCGTAGGTCGCGAAGCAGGAAT
The DNA here is from genome assembly GCA_013140555.1 of Cyclobacteriaceae bacterium. Taxonomy (GTDB): domain Bacteria; phylum Bacteroidota; class Bacteroidia; order Cytophagales; family Cyclobacteriaceae; genus ELB16-189. The sequence goes on from JABFSO010000043.1 coordinate 23,615, forward strand.
TCCCGTTTGGTGTTGCTGATGCCGAATGTTTGAAAGTGGTTTTCAAGAAAGAGATCCAATCCTTCGGTGGAAGTAATTTTTTCGATGTAATGCTGCCGCGCCAAGCGAATGATTTCGATGGCTTCGGGGATACTGCCGACTAGGGTATTGATCGTTTGCTCTGTCATTTCAACAAAATGCCATCGCTTGTAGATGGCTATGTTCAAAGATAACACTAATCGCAAACGCTACAATCAGGCGACTCCTAACAAGTCTTTTGGGTATTGCCGCAACAGTTCGAAGGCTTGTGAGATGTAGGTTTCTACCGTACGTTTGGAGATGTGCATGCGATTAGCGATTTCGGTATTGGACAAGTTCTCGGACAGCCGAAGATGAAGGGCTTCGCGGCAGGGTTCGGGTAGTTGGGTAGTGAGAGCATTTATTTTCTGGCGCAACACTTCGGGATTGCATTGAGGCTCTGCTGTATTTTCATAAGCCGCTTCAAAAAGGCGGTAGTGTTCCTCGTATTTGCGTTTTACTTTTCTTGCTTCATGTGGCGTATAAGCCTATAGCGCACCGAAGAGAATAAATAGGCACGGAATGAAGTGACTTCGAGCTCGGCCCTGCGCATCCAGAGCGAAACGAATACATCCTGCACGATTTCTTCTGCTGCTTCTGACCCTACATTTTTACGGTCAAAGGAATTGAAGTCTGCGGCATTTGATCGGTAGAGGGCCTCAAAGGCAGATTGGTTTCCTTCTTTTATGAGGGAAAGGAATTGATCGTTATCTCGATTTTCCGTTGTCATTTTCTTACCCTATGGTAACTACCTGATTCGTAGGCAGGTAAATATAAGCAAAGTAATCATTTGCGGGTAGTTCTAACCGCAATATTTTTATTAATCTGATACAGATTGCCTTGTGTTAAAGGCAATGAAACCCCGCGATCGCAAAAGGCTTCAACAATTTCGGCAAAACCTTAAAAGGCTCCGAACTGAACGTAACCTAAGTCAGCGTGGGCTTTCTTATTTATGTGATGTTGATTACTCCAAGATTGGCAAACTTGAAAGCAACGAGAATACGAATTTGACCTTAACAACACTTTTTGAACTAGCCAAAGGTCTCGGTGTCCACCCCAAAGAACTCATTGATTATGACGTTGATTTTTTGAAGTCATAAATTGAAATGCCACAGATTAGAAATGAAGCTCTACTCCGCAAAATTGGCGAGCGAGTGAAATCGCTTCGGATTGATGCCAATTTAACGCAAGAGGAGTTTTACAATGATACAGGCATTCACATTGGGCGCATTGAAACGGCCACCTCAAATATCTCTGTCAGCACACTGGATGCAATCTGCAAATACTTCAAGATTGGGTTGGATCAGTTTTTTAAGAGTCTGTAATTTGATTGACCCAAAAATCCCACGATGAAGCCATTGCTTGTGTTCTTAACGACAAACTCGTGGCTCCTTGTTCTTGAAAAATAAATCGAAACAAAAATCTAACCTAAACAATGCGGATGTTGATTCAGGTACTCGTAGAGTAATTCTGACGATAATGAACTAAAAAGTTTTTACATTATGGAAACATCGAAACTCTACCACTACTGCAAATTATCCACTGCAATAGAGCATATACTCCCAACCAAGAGGCTATTATTGAATACTCTTGGAAGAACAAATGATCCGCGAGAAAAGAAAAGCTTCGTGTTTGCTGGATCAAGTATGAATGCTTCGGATTTGGCTCATCCTACAAACTGGAGTTCTAAGATAAGTGGGGAGATAAGAAGCGATTGTAAAATCTTATGCTTCTGTGGTGATCATAGTCCGTATTTTGGATATGAATTGTCAAGAATGTGGGCTTTGTATGGCGAAAACCACAGAGGTGTTTGTATCGAATTGGACAAGGGTAAATTCCTTGAGGAAAATCAGGACAAAATTTTGAAGGAGTTATTCAGACCAATTACTTATTATACTCTTGATGTGAGTAAACCCATCATTCATAGGAAAATTGATTTTGATAGAATTAATAAAATTGGGCTGAAAGAATACGTTCAAAATGAATTCCGACCAGAAAACATTGAATATTTATTCTTTACCATTAGTGGCCAGTTAAAACAGGTCGAAATTTAATTGAATATAGTTTTGTTCTTTGACATCTTGATAGTTTGGGTTTGACAGGAGTTCCCTCAAAGGGATTTTGTCGAGCAAGGCAACGCTGAGAATTTGCAATATTTCGTAATTCGAACGAGTTGATTTGAGTTTGCTTTTCACGATCACTATTAAACAATAGGTGATGATGGCAGTATAGATTTGAACCTTTACTGTATTAGGTGAAGTTCCCCAAAAGGATTTCACTTTCAGGTGTTGCTTTATCCATTTGAAGAAAAGCTCGATCTTCCATCGATATTTGTAAAGCAATGCGATGTCTTCTGGGGCAAGCGTAAAATTGTTGGTAATGAAAACGAACCGTTTTTCTGTTTCCTTGTCGATAAACCTTATCCTGCGAAGAGGCACTGGATATTTCTCTGAAGAATAGAAGCCTTTGAGATTGATGGTCTGATCACAGAGAATACCTTTTTTCTTTTTCACTTTACGTGAACTAACGCGAACAAAGTCCAAGTTCTCCTTGGCACGCGTTACAAAGTATGCCCCGCATTGATTGATCTTAAACAACCTTTTAAAATCGACATATCCTCGATCCAGTACGTAAAAACCGCCTGTTTCGTATTTTAGGACATCCAGACCATGAACATCATGGGTTGCACCATCAGTGATATAGACAAAGCATGGGATGGAAGTTTTTACATCAATGAGGGTATGGATTTTAACAGCCGCTTTTGTTGTGCGGAATTCAGCCCACCAGAAAACGCTAAGACATAAATCGATGAGCGTTGAATCAAAGGCGTAAACAGGTCCAGCGATTTCTAAAGTGAAATCAGCATCGGGCAACGAACATGATCTTGCCCGATCGATCATCGCGTAAGCAAATTCCTCAAAGATCCTGTAGCCCTTTGCTCGTTTGCAAGTTGCAGGTTTGACCTAGTCACACTTTTTCCAAAACCTAAATGGTAGAACTTTGCCTTGTGCGGGATTATGCTAACGAGCAGATCCCGAAGACTATCTCGTCCACAGA
>JABFSO010000335.1 GCA_013140555.1 Cyclobacteriaceae bacterium
GAATAAGACCATGAAATCTCTATCGAAATTCAATTTATTAAACCAAATCGCTTATGTATTGTTGAGTTAGATGAATAATTTATAGTGATAACCTCTCCAGCTATTCCCACTCCAAATCTAAGCTAAACGCCTCCTCAATTCTCTCTTCAATGCCAGAAGAATCATAATGCTTCTTAAATGCCCCTCGCTTTTTTTCCATGTCATCTGACCGATCTTTTATCTCAACTATTTTCCCATTTTCAAATTTTATATCTAGTACCTTCTTGTATGCTGTGGCCTTCTGAAATCCCATGTGAATGTAGTAATCTTCAATAAAATCTTTTGCGAGTCTAATTATGCCAGTGAACGGAACCACATGCTTCAAATTTCTATAAACAGTCTCATCGTCATTTGTTTTCGGCATGACCCCGTCAATCGGAATCAATTTATAACTTCTTCCAATGAGTGTTAACTTATTGAGCAATATGCCCGTATCGGCCATTTTATAAACAGAATAGTATCCCCTGTAGCAAGCCGTCGACATGCCATTAGGAGTTATTCCCAAAAGGTTAGGATCAAAAAGCTCCGTACCCTTGATGCCGATCAGAGCGTACTCGTGATCCTTATAGATGAATGTATCTGAAAATTGCGCAGTCATTAATTTCTCCTCTATTGAATCACCACTCGACAAGTAAAATCTGCCCCAACGTTTGCGGCTGGTTTACTTGCAACATAACCAGCGAGACAAGTTCTTTTATTAAATGCCAAATTAGATGTATTTTCAAAATTACTTATTCTTCCTTCCTGATTAAGTGTTATTTCAATTTTACTATTTTTAACTTCTTGTAAATCAATATTACAAATAGGAAATCCTTCCCTTGTAAGTCTTCCAGTAAATTCATCACAAGATAATCTAAGTAAACTTGGATCTACTTCTTTTTTTGATGGCGGTGACGTTTTTGTAACTTCGACTTTTGACTTAGCGGACACTGGAAAGCTTGGCCAAGCAGGAAAATCTAAATCCATATCATCGTCATCATCTTCCTCTTCAATAACCACGGGACGTCTCTTGGCCTTATAAATTGGCCTCTGAGAATTTGCCACTGACGGCAGCGATGGAGAATAATCTGAACGAGAAAAAGCACGGCTTATGGTTGGTGCCGAGTAAGGTAAGGCATCAACATCCAGTGGTATATCACTCGGAACAGATTTTTGTATTACAGGCTCAACTGCTCCAATGTCTACCTTTGCAAGGCTAGAGTCTTTGCAATTTACTTGATCTTTTATTACTGGTTCAATCGGAACAATAATATCGGGAGGTGTAGCGGTTTTTCTTTTAATCGCTACATGTCTTTTTTCCATAGGTTCAGGTTTTAAGGAATAGTGAGAACTAAATGCAACTCCTCCATTAAGGCCTTGATCCCACCAAGCTTCCACTTTTTTAATGTCATTAAAACGCATTCCACCCTTAGCAATTCTAACTAGCGCAACCTGTCCTTTGGTATCCCCCAAAACAACTGGTGAAGTAAAAATTCCTTTTTCAAAATTATTTCCCTCATTATCAACAAGAAGAAGATCGCTGAAAACGATTAATTCATCACATCTCTCAAGGCTTCGCGCGTAGTTAGCTATTTGCTCAAGTAACATTGTTTCTTGATAGGTCTTCCTATCTTCTTTAATCTTCTGCATTGAAGTGCCGATCTTGATTTTCATAGCTATCAAACTATCTTGTAATTTTTGAGAACGATTTCCAAGAACTGATGAAGTTTGAATTGTCCAATCGGCTTCATGTTCACCGCTATCGTCAATTCGTGAATATTCAAATTTATGGTTTAAAAGATATTCCCGATTTTCGCTGTTGAAAATTACTGAAATCCTACTTTCTAATTCTGATAACTCTGAAATTAGGGCCTCTTTATTGTCCACTGTCTGATCAACTAAAATGACAGTTTTCTTGGGGATCTCTGACGATTTACAACCAAGGATAGGAACTAATAACTTATCTGCTGAAGTAGTTATAGTGGCAGACCGGGCATTCAAACTGTAAAGAATTGCTAGTAATGATAAATATTTCATAAAAACTCCGCTTAATTTAAACTCATTAATAATGTTTCTGACTTGCTTCTTGCCTGTGCCTTTTCTTCTGTAAGGGGATTGGTGTAAGTACCAATCATGAACTGAGATAGTGCCTGCCTCTTGATTGACTTAATAAATGATGGATCATATTTCGCGATTTGTTCTTTTAAAATCGAAAGCTGAGGCTTTAATTCCTTTTCTACTTTATTTTGAGTTACGGTATATTCAATGCTAGCTTGTTTATAATAGTAATGATCCCCTTCATACCAATGTTGCAATTCTTTCCCTTCATCATGTTTTTTCTTCAATAGTCTTTTTGGAAAACATCTATGCCAGTGAGTGAAGAAAGCCGATCCAAAAATAATTGTACAAAGAAGTGAGAGATTAAACGCCAATTCTTGATAATTGTTTTTTTCGACCTTTGCGGTGGCATTACTCATATCAAAAGAAGTTGTTGTTTCTCGCATCTGAACAAGACAAACAATAAAAACAACCATCGAGATTGCGGCAAGTGCAGTATTTATCTTTTTATATAATTCGAATTTTTTAATATCTGTTTGCGAATCTGGTAAAAGCTTGGCAAAGACACCAATTAAAAGAACCATCGCTCCTACAACAACTGAAGTTACATAATTTTGAAAATTATTGTCAGGCAACACAATGTTTTTAAATATATAGTAACCGTAGCAAAATTCAGCGAAAAACAGAGCGTAAAAAATTAAGTTTTTAAACTTAAACTTATTTTCCTCATTATAAATACGTATGGCCGCTTCCCCTTCAGCTCGATTGGAGATAACCCTCTCTTTTTTGTTCCAATCATTAACAATAAGAGTTTCTGAATCCTTAACTTGGTTCATTATGGGTTGAAGTCTTTTTTCTAGCTCTATTTTATCTCCATCAAGGGTAATAATTTTACTTTGACAAAGCCCAACCATCGACGCGCAAAGACCATCAATTTTTGATGTCACGATTTCGGGGTTGTTAACTCCCCTTTGAGGTAGTTCTGGCGCATTTCGAATTTCACCTTGAATCTGATCTTCTAATTCATTAATTTGTTCAAAAATATTCATAAAATCTCCTGTTAACCGCTTTCATATGTGGCTTCATTGGAACTACTTTCATATTTTGTTTATCTTTCATCCTGTTTTGTTAATAACCCCAACATTTCACTATCCGTAGTCTCGGGAAATTCCTTCAAAATATCTGCAACCTTTTTAACTGAGATTGCGTCTTGTCCAGTCCTCATTTTTTCTGGGAGTCTATCAACCACTTTTTTCGCCCTTTCTAAAAAAGGCACATAGTGAGCTTCTAAAGAGCCACATGACTTGGGATCTAGACTTAATCTATCTCTTATATTTTTACACTGGGTTAAATTTATTCCTGATTCTAGGAATGTTACTTGAGTTCTTTTAAGTGAATTCTCTTCATTCGGTTTTGTCTCCGCACTGGCCGAAAAAGAAAAGATCGTAAAAATTGTTAGTACATAAAATGCTTTCATACTTTTTTCCTTATTCAATGTTAAGTTGATATATATTTTGTTGCATTGCCTGCTCAAATTGCTGACTTAAACGCATTTCATTTCTCAGGCGCTGTTGTTCTAATTGCGTAGCCATTTGATTCATTGTTCTTTTTTCTAATCGTCTTCGACGAGTTTCAAGCTTATTTTCCATTTTTCTTACCGGAGAAATAGCTTCAATATTAAGATCATCTTGTTCATAGGATATTTGCGGATTAGAAACCTGTAATATATTATCTTCCATAGCGTCTTCATTTTTCACCTCTCTCTTTTCCTCACTCGCACTTTGGCAAATTCTTTCTGTTGGTTGTGCATATTTCTTTTCGATATCAGAGATGTAATCATTTCCATAATCGGGCAATTCTTCATCATAGGTCGCACCATCATCTTCAACTGCAACATACTCATTCTCAATCGCTGAAGAAGAAGCATCCACAGAAGGACCGAACTCCCCTTCAATTGAAACTTGTTCCTGGGCAATTGCTTGTGTGAATGTAATTTGCCAAAGATTCATACATACCAAAAACGGTAATAATATTTTCATCTGTTACTCCTATTGATTCCCAATATTGTTAAATGCCATCTTCATCGCCTGTTCAGTTTGCATCATAAGCATCATCTCGCTTTGATATCTTCTATATTCCATCATCATGTACATTCGCTTAAGCGTTCGACGCTCTAGCTTTCTCCTTTTCATTTCCATTTTTTCCATAGATGTTCTGCGATGAATCCTTCCATCTAAATTAATGTCGTCGAGGTGAATCGATGAATCACTCTGGGCCATTGCGGTAGTACTGATTAATAATATTGCTAGTAATACTGTTTTCATGTTCCCCTCACTATTAGTTACGCCTAATGGCCTCTTTTGCATTTGCTGACTGTTTGTATTTCGCCTTTGTCTCAAAAAACGAGAATTCCAGAGGGAATTCGTATATTTATTTGGTAAACAAGGTAATGCCTTGAAGATAATAGAAATGCGCGAAGCAGAAAATGATTTCTTCCATCATGAGATAAGGCCTAAGCCTTATCCAAGTACTGAACAACTTTCTTAGAAGTAAAATGTAAATTGTTAATCCGAATGTAAGTCTTACCGACTGAAGCTCGTTTACTTGCCTGAACCAGATGCCAGTGTGATTAGTGCTTCAATCTTTGTCATTGCTACAGTACAAAAATTCCAAAAATCAACTCCTACATTAATCATGCACTCTTGTTGAAGCCACTTCATGAATATGTCCACAAAGTAGCCATTGCCCATCATCTTTAGGCCGGTATTTATTAAACTTGCCGGAATATTTATCCGGGGGTGTTGGTGTGAGATAAGGAAGATGGTGAAGCAATATTTTTTTGAGATAACCAGACGTTTTTATATTCAAATCGAACTTGGATTTGGGTGTGTCCATCATTTGATTGAAATAAAATGATTTCACCTTTAGGTAGTTGGTCTTTCATATTATTGTCCTTCTCCTGAATCTGCCAAAACAAATATATTTCGATAATACTTTAATCTTGTACCAATTTCATCATTATCAAAACCTGAGGAATTTAGCAGTCTGTAAAATTCCTTTGAATGATTCAGTTCCATCAGGTGGCAAACTTCATGAGCAATAACATAATCAAAGTATTCACGAGGCAGACTGAGTATTTGCCAGTTGAAAATTAAATCACCTGAAGGAGTACAGCTCCCCCATCTCGCTTCGTAATCTTTTATAGAAACCGACTGAGCATTAATATTTAATTTCTCGCAGTAGGTTTCAACTCTTGCATTAATTCTAAACAAGGCCTCTGCCCTGTACCACCTCATCAAACTTAATTTTACAAGTTCAGCCTTATCCTCTTCTTCGAGATCAATTTGGGCCACAGGAACAATCAAGCGATCATCCTTTTGCACTGTCTCTCCGAATCCTTCAATGACCTTTAAGCGGTATTCTCGCCCTAATATGGGAAAAGATTCACCTGAAACAAACTCTCGCTCTCTCCATGCTGGAATATCTTTAATAATCCGTTGCTTCTCGATAATCCACTTAGTTTTTTGGGAGACTAATTTTTGCAATTCAGATTCCGTCGCTCCGACTGGAGCGATTACTTTGACCACATTACCGGGCCAGACCTCAAGAGTAGTTCCCTTAGCCTTTTCAGAGTAGTGAATTTCGATATCGAAACCGTTCATGCTTTCCTAAATTTGACTTCAGCCAATCTCATAAATTCATCAGTGATTGACGCAACCATTTTTTTGTCTTCAGTCACATCACAAAAACTGCAATCACTGAGCGTTCTTCTTATTTTTAGCATCACTTCTTTTTTCTCTGATTCTCTATTGAAAAAATCTACAACTCTCGTTGCCTCATCCAACATTTCAACTAACTCGGTAGTACAAGTAATAATTTCAGCTTGAAGTTTTTTATCATTGCCCCGTTTAGGAAACTTTTCTAAAACTTCTTTCTGTAAGGTCATAAAAAATGCAAACTCAACTTCAGATAGCCCAATATCTTGCGCCTGTTGCAATTTATTCTTCTCCATCCTATCCCTAAAGA
>JABFSO010000245.1 GCA_013140555.1 Cyclobacteriaceae bacterium
GTATACTAGCAGCAATCGGCTATACCGTTGGAAAGAAGCCATATGGGTATATGGGCTTAGGCGATATTTCGGTATTGACTTTTTTTGGATTGGTAGGTGTGATGGGTTCCTACTATTTGTTTACCAAAACTGTTTCGTGGAATGAATTTTTTCCGGCCATGAGTTGTGGTCTGTTTTCGATTGCCGTCTTAAACATTAATAATATCCGCGACATTGAATCCGATAAGCAAGCCGGTAAATTTTCGATTCCTGTTCGGATAGGAAAAGCGAAAGCTTCTCGCTATCACTGGTTATTGTTGTTGACAGGATTGGGATGCGCAATCGCTTATTCCGTCATTAATTACCAATCGCCTTTTCAATTTTTGTTTTTACTCTCTGCGCCTTTGCTTATAAAAAATGGGATGTCCGTTTCAGCAAAGCCTTCGGCAGAGTTAGATCCCTACCTTAAGCAGATGGCATTGAGCACATTGCTGTTTGTGATTTTATTTGGTGTTGGACTTTTGATTAGATAACAATGGCAAATACATACACGCAATTATACATTCAGTTTGTGTTTGCGGTCAAGTATCGAATCGGCATGATTGACCCGAGTTGGGAAGATGAATTGTACAAATACATGACGGGAATAGTTCAAAATAATAAGCATAAGCTGATTGCAGTTAATGGCATTCCAGATCATGTTCATCTTTTTGTTGGATTCCACACAATGCAGTCGGTAGCAGATTTGATGCGCGTGGTAAAGGGCGAATCCTCAGAATGGATTAATACAAAGGGATTTTGCAAAGGCAAATTTGAATGGCAAGCAGGATATGGAGCCTTTTCATATGGAAGAGAGCGCATCGATGGGATTTATAAGTACATCATGAATCAGAAGCAACATCATCAGACCACCACATTTCGACAAGAGTATTTGAATCTTTTGGAGGAATTTGGGATTTCGTTTGATGAGCAATACATTTTTCACGAAATGCAATAGGTATAATATTCTGCCCCTATGGGGCGGCTAAATCGGTTTCATATTTTTTCTACAAATATATCGCCCTTACAGGGCGAATATTGATAGCTAGAATCATCCACCTCATTGGAGCAAGATTCTAATCTATAGAGAGACCTAAAGCGACCCGGCCCCATCGGGGTGAAATATTCGTAGAGAATTATTTTAATCCGCATCGGGAGTCTGGGGGAATATTTGTAAAGAGAATAATCGATATTATCAATCGCCCCATTGGGGCGAAATATTTGTATGAATTATTTTATCCGAATCTGATTCCGCCCCATTGGGGCGAAATATTTGTAGGAAATATTTGTAGCAAATTATTTTATCCGCATCGGAGCCCGCCCCATCGGGGCGGAATATTTGTAGCAAATTAAACGAGAGAATGAATCGCCCCATGGGTGCGAAATATTTGTATGAATTATTTTATCCGCATCGGAGTCCGCCCCATCGGGGCGTAATGTTTGTAGCAAATTAAACGAGAGAATGAATCGCCCCATGGGGGCGAAATATTTGTAGCAAATTATTTTATCCGCATCGGAGTCCGCCCCATCGGGGCGGAATGTTTGTAGCAAATTAAACGAGAGAATTTGTAGGAATTATTTATCCGAATCGGAGTCCGCCCCATAGGGGCGGAATGTTTATAGCAAATTAAACGTGAGAATGAATCGCCCCATAGGGGCGAAATATTTGTAGAATTTTTTTTAATCCGCATCGGATTCCGCCCCATCGGGGCGAAATATTTTAATCAATTGATTTTTTTGTTGTAATCAACATCACATTCCCGCCAAAATTTTCTTCGCTATCTCCAATTCCTCTGGCGTATCCACGCACATCGTTTCAACGGTTGTCTTCGCGACTTTAATTTTGAATCCGTTTTCCAACCAACGCAATTGCTCTAGCGACTCCACCTTTTCAAGTGGGGAAAGTTCGAGTTTTGTAATAGCTTGTAAAACATCTGTGCAATAAGCATACATGCCTACATGCTTATAAAATTCGTAATGCGAAAGCCATTGCGATGGATCTATTTTTTGGATGAATGGAATAATCGACCGACTAAAATAAAGCGCTTCGTTTTGTGTGTTGAAAGTAACCTTCACTTCACTGGCACTGTTGAGCTGTTCGTATGTATCAATCTTTTTTATAAGCGTAGCTAATTCCGTTTCCCCATCCAAATACGATGCTAACAAATCAATCTGATCCGACTGAATAAATGGCTCATCGCCTTGAATGTTGATGGCATAATCATACTTTTCATTTTCCAGCATCAGCGCCTCATAACAACGATCGGTACCGCTCGGATGATTCTCGGAAGTCATACACACTTCACCACCAAAACTCTTCACATGATTGTAGATCAATTCATGCTCGGTTGCCACCACTACTTTATGAAGTGATTTGGCATTTTTGACTTGTTTATAAACACGCTCGATCATCGACTGACCGCCTAAATCAGCAAGCGGTTTGCCTGGAAAGCGCGTTGAAGCATAACGAGCCGGAATGATGCCAATAATTTTTACTCCCATTTCTTAATACTTTAACTTTCCAATTTTTCTATATGCTAATCAACTGATCTTTTTCACACGAAGTGTCACGCCTTCTGTGCCGATCACTTCGATAGATTCTCCCTTCTCTACAAATTCACCACGAGTAAATGCATCGTAAACCTGATCTTCAATCAACACTTTTCCACTCGGTCGCAAAATGGTATTGGCTACACCTTGCTTGCCCATCATAGCTTGTGTATTCGAGTTGACAGAAAATCCTTGTGAACTTTCTTGAGATTCATTGAGAGACATTCGTTTAAATGCCTTGGTGTTGGTGAGGCTAGCCCCACCGAAAATTAACAATAACATTCCCCCCGTGATCCCCCCTACAGTGGCAAAGCTTGCCATTACAATATCGCCCATTGGCACAAACTCAAAGTTGAAAAAGTCATTGTTGAGCATGATTAAAACCATAGACACAACCACCAGCGAAATTCCGGTAATACCCGCAATACCAAAGCCAGGTATGACGAATATTTCAGCCATTAGTAACAAGATCCCTATAAACAATGCGATGATCTCCCAATATTCTGCCAGCCCGCTGAGGTAATAAGGTACTAGATACAGTACCAGTGCTGTAATCGCTGCAAACAATGGAAATCCTACACCCGGTGTTTGAAGTTCAAAGTAAATCCCGCCAAGTATAATTAAGATCAGGATGCCGCTGATGAAAGGGTTCAAAAATATCGCAATGATTTTTTCAGTGACACCTAATTGAAATCGATGCAGTTCATAATCTTTGATCTTATTACGGTTTAAAATTTCGTCAATAGATTCTACCTGGGCTTCACAATAGCCATTTTTAATAGCTTCGGAGGTGGTAAAAGTAATCACCTTACCGGCCTGTTTAATACTATCGATTACGATGCGATCATCTACCATGCCTTCGGCAATGCGCGGATCGCGGTGATTGGCTTCCGCTGTCGATCGCATAATGGAGCGCATGTACGATTGATATTTATCGGGAGCTTGCTGGCCATCGCCTTCTACTACTGTTGCCGCACCGATGCTGGCTCCTTGCGACATGTAAATACTATCACATGCGATTGAAATTAAAGCTCCAGCCGAGGCAGCATCAGAATTGATAAAAACCCAAATGGGTTTTTTAAAGTCCATAATCAGGTCAACAATTTCTTTTGCATCGGTCAGCACACCACCATACGTGTCCATATCTACGATTACATAATCAGCTTTAATTTTTTCAGCATGATCCAAAGCCAATTTTACCTGTCGCAACATGCGCGGGTCAATCTCATCGCGAATCTCCATAACCATTACTTGTGCCTTCTTCTGACTCCAAACAAGGCTTGTTGACAGCACCAGGGCTGCACTCAAAATGAATTTTAACATGACCAGTTTATTTGTTGACAAAAGTAATACACTTACCTCGAATAACGTTTTTTATCTACTCACAGAATTGGTAACTTTTCGCACTGTTTCAAGATTATGATAAAGCTACTTTTTGTATTCCTTTCATGGGCTCCTTCTGACTCCGATTCGGTTCGCTTAGAAACGATTGATGGCAAACAATACATTATCCATCAGGTGGAAGCCAAGGAGACTTTATATGCCATTTCGCGCAGATATAATGTGCCCGTAACGGTTATTTTGGCCAATAATCCTTCTTCCGATGGAGGTATATCCGTAGGCAAGCTTCTGCGTGTGCCATATACGCCCAAATCTAAACAGCCATCAACTGATGGACAAACCCATGTAGTTGCGCAGGGCGAAACCCTTTATTCCATTGCACGACTTTATAATGTTTCCGTAGACGATGTGAAAAAATGGAACAACCTGACAGAAAATGAGATTTCACTAGGACAATCGCTGTTAATAGGAAAGAAAGCGGCCGTTGTAGAAACAGCACCGAAATTAATCACGCAACAAAGCTTGAGCAGCACCCACACAGTTGCAGCTAAGGAAACTCTCTATTCGTTGGCAAGACAATACAATGTTACTGTACAGCAGCTAAAGGAGTGGAATAATCTCACTAGCGATGAATTAAAACTTGGTAGTTTAATCTATGTGGTTCAGCCCGTAAATAATAGAATGCAGCAACCTGCAACAACACAATCAACCGGTGCTACCATGGCACAGGCTAGCGTGAAAATAAATGAGCGCATGATTGGCACCGAAGAGGTGAAAGAGCAAGGAATGGCGCAATTAATGGAGGGAACTGACGGCAACCGAAAGTACCTCGCACAACATAAAACGATTAAGTCAGGCACGATTTTAAAAGTTAAAAACTTGGCCACAAATCAAGAAGTGTTTGTGCGCATTAGCAGCGTATTGAGTGGATCCGATTCAGATGTGATCATGCGTCTTTCCAAGTCTGCCTTCATGCAACTAGGTGGAGGTGAAGGGAAAATGAAAATTGAAGTCACTTCGTACAAATAATCCGGCAAGCTGAATTCATAAAAATTTCATTCGATCGCCATTGAGAATTTTCATTCTAATTCTGTTAGCAATTGCGAGTGCATCGGCACAAAATTTAGTGCCCAACGGAAGTTTTGAAGAATTTTATAAATGCCCCGGTTCCTACAACTACGAAATCAACGAGAAGTTTGCGCCCGGTTGGTTCTCTGCTAATCGCGGCACGCCTGATTTATTTAATGCCTGCAGCAAAGGCGATGCTGGCGTACCCACGAGTTGGGCCGGATTTTCGAAAGCTTACAGCGGAGTAGGATATGCGGGCATCTATTGTTATACCAAAAACGGTTATCGCGAATACTTGCAAACGGAATTAACAGAACTGATGCAAACCGGAGGCAAATACTATATCGAGTTTTACTACAAGCTCTCTTCTAATTCAAAGTATAGTATCGATCGGATCGGATTAGCAATTGCCGATTCGGCCAAACGCAGGAAAGATGACTTTGTGGTTTACGGTATACCCACGTATGAGTTGATTTTGCCCGCAGCCTACACCCGATCAACAGGTGTATGGGCCAAATGCAGTTATACCTATCTGGCAAAAGGTGGAGAAAAGTTTATCACCATCGGCAACTTTTCTAACAATGCAAATACACGCACGTTTCATATTCAATTTTCAAAAGCAAAAGAAGCCATGCTCAATACAGCCGCTTATTATTTTATTGATGATGTAAGCGTGAGGCGTCTGGATTTTCCTAAGGTCGAAAAGCCATTAATCATTACAGGATATCCGGAAATAAAAGTAAATAAGGTGTATGTGTTGAAGAATATCTTTTTTGATTTTGATAGCTACCGACTTATTGGCGATTCATTTCAGGAATTGGATAAGTGGATCAAAGGAATTCAAGCAAGACCTAATTGGAATATTATCCTTACGGGACATACGGATGAACGAGGAACAGATGATTACAATCTCAAATTATCAGAGCAGCGCGTGAAGGCCGTTGCTAATTATCTGATCGAAAAGGGAGTGGACAGCGCACGCATAACCGTGAAAGGTGAGGGCAAACGGAAGCCGCTCAGCAATGCGAAAGATGAAGCAGCACATGCTTTAAATAGAAGAGTCGAAATAGAATTTGTGAACAAAGAATAGTTGTTGAAGCACATCGGATATGA
>JABFSO010000296.1 GCA_013140555.1 Cyclobacteriaceae bacterium
GACACCACCAGCCGGTCCACTGAGCAGACTGTCTTTCGGATAAAAATGATCGGCATTCGAAAGACTTCCTGCGCTGGTCATAATTTTCAATTTCGCATGCGCAAGGCCGCGCTGGATGTTGTTGACATAGTTGTGAATGATCGGAGCCAGATATGCATTCGCAACGGTCGTTTCGGCACGTGGAACAATTTTGATTTGACCGGATAAACGATGAGAAGTAGAAATAGAATGGAAGCCGGCTTGTTTCAATTTCTTTTCCAACAACAGCTCATGAATTGGATTTAGATAGCTGTTTAAAAATGCGATAGCGATGGAATCAACTCTCGATTTTTTCAAAGCGCGAATCAATTGATCAATCGCTTGATTGGAAAGTTTTGTGATGACCAGACCATCCGCACCAATACGTTCTTTGATTTCCAACGCGAGTGAATAAAGTGGTTTTTCTTTTTCTACGTGCAGGGCAAAAAGATCAGGTCGCTGTTGTGTTCCAATTAGAAGCAAATCTTGAAACCCTTCGGTAGTTATGAAAGCTGTGCGTGCCCCTTTTCGTTCCAACAGGGCGTTGGTGCCGCGAGTTGAGCCCAATTTAATTTCGATGGGAGGAAAAGTTTTTGTCAATCCGGTTTGAGTTAACAACCGCGCAGCAAATACAGGCACTTCTTCATTGGATGAAATTTCGAATGAGTAACCTTCAACATTACGGAGCGATCCTTGAATCGTTAGAATTCGTGTGGCCGGATCGAGAGATTGAACAATTACCTTTTGTTTTGAATTCAACAAACGTAATTCGAATCCTTTGAAAATATCTTTGGTGGTTGGCAGAGCTATCTCCACCTGAAATGAGTTCCGCGAAAGCGCTTGTATTATTTGTCCACGCAACACACCCGAACTCAGTACCTTCAGGCGGTTTACTTTTTGCGATGGGTCGATGGCAATGCAGTCGGTGAAAGTCCCGCCTGTATCCATCCATATTTTCCAGGGCGACATTATTTGATGCTGCGAATCACGTTTTGTTTCGACATACGAACGCCCAATGCTTTGGTAAACTCTACAGAGCCGTCTTTCTTTTCAAGCATCAGTGGTTTGGTATAGAGCATGGAATCTTTTCCCATTTTTTGAACATTATCACTTAAGCTCGCACTGCTGCCTCCACCTATATACGCTTCGATTACTTTTTGTTCGATAGCGCGAAGCGTTGAATCATTGGTTTGCATGTCAATGATTTCGACATTAAAAGCTTTTTCGAGTGAATCAATGAGCGCACTATTCTTTAGTTGTTTGTCTCTTTTTTCAAGCAGAGTAGTGATGATGCGTCCATTGGCAAAAGCAGCTTCCGTAATGTCGGCTTCAGATATTTTTTTAATCTGACTTTGTTCACGCTCTTCGCGAATTTTTCTTTTTTGCTCTTCCGTCAGGGTGCCATTGCACGCGACCAGCGACAGGCAAAAGATCCACACAAACTTCTTCATAGCTTCTATTTCTATCACGAAAGTTAAGACATAATCAGACACAAACATGTTGGTGAATGAAATTGTAATGTCTCGCGACTTGATTTTATTAACTTTGCGCCCTTTACGGAAGTTATGATTGAAAAGTTAATAGAAATAAAGCACCGCTTTGAAGAGGTAGGATTGCTACTGGTGCAGCCGGATACACTTAGTGACCAGAAAAAATTTGGCCAGTTGAGCAAAGAATACCGCGATTTGGAGAAGGTGGTAACAAAATACGATGCCTACCAGCAAACGCTGGACGGTATGCAGCAGGCAAAGGACCTTTTGCAAAAGGAGAAAGATCCGGAGATGCGCGAATTGGCCAAGTTGGAACTGGAAGAGCTGGAACCCAAGCGCGATGCCTTAGAAGCTGAAATCAAGGAAATGCTGATGCCCAAAGACCCGAATGATTACAAGAACTGCATTCTTGAAATCCGTGCGGGTACAGGTGGTGATGAAGCTGCGATTTTTGCGGGCGATTTATGGCGCATGTATCAACGCTTTTGTGATCGCATAGGCTTGAAGATGTCGGTGTTGGATGTAACCGAGGGTACTGCGGGCGGATACAAAGAGGTGATCAGCAGTGTGGAGGGAGATGGCGCCTTCGGCATTTTCAAATATGAGTCGGGTGTACACCGGGTGCAGCGTGTGCCGGAAACCGAAACGCAAGGACGTGTACATACATCCGCAGCTTCGGTAGTAGTATTGCCTGAAGCGGAAGATGTGGATGTAGAAATCAATCCGGCTGACATTGAAGTGATTACTTCACGCTCAGGTGGGGCAGGTGGACAGAACGTAAACAAAGTGGAAACCAAAGTGCAGATGACACACAAGCCTACAGGCATTGTGATTACGTGCCAGGTGGAACGATCGCAGCACGGCAACCGCGCCCGCGCGATGGTGATGCTTCGTGCTAAATTGTACGAATTAGAATTGGAGAAAAAGAACGCGGGCATCACGGCATCGCGCAAGAGCCAGGTGCGTAGTGGTGATCGCTCAGAGAAAATCCGAACCTATAATTATCCTCAAAGCCGTGTAACAGATCATCGCATTGGCTACACCCAACATAATTTACCGGCTGTGATGAATGGTGAGGTAGATGAGTTTATCAACCAGTTGAAGATTGCTGAGACAGCCGAGAAGATGGCGAATAACACGAATTAATTCGGTGATTAGATAATTCGTTGATTCGGCAATTAATTAACGAATTAACGAATTAGCAAATTAGTTCCCTTCTTCCGATTGCTTAATCTGCTCGTCTAGAATTTTATCGATGATGGCGAGTTGGCGCTCATCAATTTTTTGGTTTACGCGAGCTTGTTTTTTCATGAAGCGAAACATGGCGTTCTTCTTAATTTCGTAAGCGATAAACACCGTATACTTTTTCTCTTTTTCATTGTAGAATTTCTTCTCACCTACTTTTCGAATGTCGGCCAGATCGGTATTCATCACTTCGCGTGCGAGGCTTTGAAACTTCTCCGCCACATCGGCACCGCGTTCATTTTCTGTTTGACCTTGATAGTTGTCGGCCACTTGCTTCATGGTGGTGTTTACCTGTCCGGCCAAGTAGGTTTTGGCTTCGATATCGGCTTTGCCACGGGCAATGTTATCGGATGAGCTTTCTCCTTTGCCGGTAGCGCGGAAAAAGCGATTGTTGGATTCATACGCATTGCCGGAAAAGGGCTCGCTTACTTTTTTTCCGAAAGGACTGTTGGCGCATGAGCTGGCAATTAGAGCGATTGCAATGGTGATAAGTGCGTTTTTCATAGTGTTAACTTTAAATCTGATTCAAATTAAGGAAAAATTGTGCCAGAATTTTTACGAAGACGGTCAAATGATCAATTGCCATCGAAAAGCCCATTTCCATTTTAGCTGGTAGTTTTTGATTCCGGCTTTGGACAAAATGTCTTTCAGCTCTTTTTTAGTAAAAGCCCGTTGCACGGAAAGTGGTGCATCGAATTTTACCATGGCCGATTTTGAAAAAAGTTGTGTTAACCATTTGATGGAATAAAAAGCTAGCGGATGGCGATGGATGTCGTTTACGATAATCCCTATTTTGGTTTGTTGATGCAGTGACTTGAAAATATCAACTAGTTGTTCCTCAGTAAAATGATGGAGAAACAAGGTGCATAAAACGACATCAAATTTCCGATCACGAAATTCTTCTGAAAAAATATTAACCGCCTCGAATGAGATGTTATTGGATTCAGAAGAATGGTTTTTTGCAAATTCAATGATATTTGGATTCGCATCGATGCCCAATAGTTTCAACGAACGATTTTCCTGAACTGCTTTTTTAGCGATTAGGCGCAACATTTCACCACTGCCACAGCCTAAATCGACAATGGATATTTCTTTGTTTTTGCTTTGATTCTTTAGAACGTTCTTGAGGGCATGTAATGTCACGGCATTTCCACCGAGCCATTGATTGATAAAATCCAATTCACGCAGCGTTTGATCGACCACTTCGCCCCGGCAATCCAGGTCATCCATGATTTCAATTTCAGCAGAACGATTTTGTAAGGATGCCATGAACGATTATTGATGATTTACAACTTCCAATACCATACTTTCCAATGTGAGCCCCGGGCCGAAAGCAAAACTTAAAATTTTCTTGCCGTCATCTGTTTTTTGCAATGTGGATGCCAGCTCGTGCAAAACAAATAAAACAGTAGGTGACGACATGTTACCATAGTTTTTCAACACCCGATAAGCAAATTGATTTTGCTCTTTGCTAATCGACAACTCCGTTTCAATGGCCTCTAAAATTTTCTTTCCACCTGGGTGAATAGCAAAGAAGGAGATATCCGATAAACTAAAATTTATTTTTTGTAGAAGTGAAGCCGTTAATTTTTTGATTCCTCCTTTGATTACATCGGGGACATAAGATGAAAGTCGCATTTCAAACCCAAAATCGCCAATAGACCAGGCCATGTCGTGCTCTCCGGATGTAGCAATATCACAAAAGAAGCTGATCGGTTTTAGGTTGATCCCTTCTCTAGGTTGTGCTTCTACTAATAGCGCAGCCGAGCCATCGGCAAACAAGGAATTGGCCAACAGATTGTCTTCGGTTGCCTCGCGCTGAAAATGGATGCTGCACAACTCAACACAAACAACCAACACTTTGCCTTGCGGATTTTGTTCGCAAAAAGAATGCGCCAACTTCAATGCATTGAAGGCTGCATAGCAACCCATAAAGTTAATGCAGGTTCTTTCAATAGAAGATTTTAAGCCAAGCACCTTTACCAGATCAATATCCAGACCCGGGGCATACATGCCGGTGCAACTCACCACCACTAAATGTGTGATTTCAGATCGTTTCAAATCAGCAATCTGCGATAAGCATTTTTCTGCCGATGAAGTGGCTAAGTGAATGGCATGTTTTTGAAACAACTCTGCCCGCTGTTTGGTGGACGGAAATACATCGCTCGTATTGGAATAAAACTCGAAGCGTTCTGTTTTGCTGTAGTCGTTCAGAACAGAGTAGCGCGTTTCAATGCCGCTCATCCGATGTAGGGCGCGCAGCTTTCGTTCATCATCCTCAGATAACTTCATGGCCTTCACCATAAAGTTGGCGATGGCTGTTTGTTCAATCTGATGCTCGGGATTTGCAATACCAATAGACGTGATGTAACTCATAGTTCAAGTATAACAAAATTCCCTTCGCAATGATTTACAAAAGTTTGAGATGAATTGAAATCAAAGAACTATTTTTAAGAATGAAGTATTTCTACTCCATTTTTCTTCACCTGCGCATCCCCTTTTCATTTTTTTTGATGCCCGTGTATCTCTTTGCATTGGCCATCTCACCTAATTTTGGCGAAAGCCGATTGATCTGGTCGTTCATCATTATTCACTTATTACTCTATCCCGCCAGTAATGCCTACAATAGCTATTTTGATAAAGATGAAAATAGCATTGGTGGTTTGAAGAATCCGCCACCCGTCAACAAAGGTTTGTATTATACATCATTGAGCTTTGATCTGTTGGCAATTGTTTTGGGCTATTTAAAAATCAACGCTGTATTTGCCATCATGTTGTTGATTTATGGAGTTGTTTCCAAGGCGTACAGCCATCCATCTGTTCGATTAAAAAAATATCCCATTGCCGGTTGGTTGACCATCGGTATTTTTCAAGGATTCTTCACTTTTTTAATGTGCTATGTTGGGATTAATGGATTTGAGCTGAGCAATCTGGTGCAAGCCAAAGTATTAATACCAGCCTTGTTAACCAGCATTATGTTATGGGGCAACTACCCGATGACGCAAGTGTATCAGCACGAAGAAGACACCAAGCATGGCGATCGAACCATCAGTTTGATGCTCGGTATCAAAGGCACATTTATTTTTGTGCAAGCTCTATTTGCGGTAGCAACTATTTGTTTCCTGGTTTACTTCAATCAATACCATTCCATGCAAATGGGCTATGCGTTTTTGATGGCAATGGCTCCGGTAGTTATCTTTTTTATGTATTGGTTTTATTTAGTTTGGAATGATGCTTCGCGGGCTAATTTTAGATTTACTATGTGGCTCAATTTCATCTCATCTTGCTGTTTAAATGGATTTTTTGCTTACCTCTGGGTTGTCAC
>JABFSO010000066.1 GCA_013140555.1 Cyclobacteriaceae bacterium
GTTGTGACCTCACCCCGACACGCTTAGCGTAGCGATACATTTGTGTTCACCCCTATAAGAGAGGGGGACGTGATGGGGTTTGGCGATGTGTCGAAACGCTTTTTCTCCGCAAAGTATCCTGCAAGGGACTCTGAGGCACCTTACCTGCCAATGTATAAATATTTCAGCATGCTTACGTTGGCCGCAGAGTCCGAGGCGAGACTATGCGGAGAAGTAGATTCTCCCTCACCCTATCTAAGATCATCAATTAGCAAATCTCATCTGCCTCCCTCTCCCACGGGAGAGGGAAAAATAAATTATCTCGTAACTCTGAATGTGTTAGGGTGAGGGTAAATATTTTTCCGCAGAGTGGTACGGGACTGGCTGCCAGGCGAAGTATTTTATTTGCGATCGATTGATTTCCCAACTTCCCATATATCGGTTCTTCTATTTTTCCAATGCCGGAACTGGCTATTTGCAATTGTAGGTGTGATGGTGGGTTCTTTATTGATTACGACATTTAACTTATATCTCGATAGTATTTCTTGCCTTTGTTGAAAGGAGTAATAGATACCAATATGAACAACTTGGCCGGGCGCAAGTCTAATTTCTATCTCATCTGTCTCCTGAATCATACGGATTTCGGTTGGAATAGCTTGCGGCCGCTTATTCTCATTTAACTTATACAATTTGAGAAGGCTGGCGTCATACGTATATGTCTTTGGAGCTTTAAAGAACTGATGGTTCTCATTGTCGGACGGAATCGTGTACCTAACAAAAATGTCGTTGCTGGTTGTGTTTGCAATAAGTAAGTTCACACCCCACGAACAACTCGTCATTAGTAATGCTAAAAGTAGCATTAAAAGAAAATTGCTTATTCGCATCCTATAATTTGCCATCATTTCACGCTTGTATCGCTTTGTTTCGGATTGAGTTGCTCACTCCATTTATTTTAATACTTGCTTCTCCATTATTTCTCCTCAGTGTCTCCTGCAAGGGAGACTCTGAGGCACTTTGCCTGCCAATGTATAAATATAGCAACATGCTTAAGTTTTCCGCAGAGTCTGAGGCGAGACTATGCGGAGAGGTAAGGTGCTTTGTTGTGACCTCACCCCGACACGCTTAGCGTTACGATACATTTGTGTTCACCCCTCTCCAAAAGAGAGGGGGACGTGATGGGGTTTGGCGATGTGTCGAAACGCTTTTTCTCCTACAAAGTCTCCTGTAAAGGACTCTGAGGCGCCTTGCCTGCCAATGTATAAATATAGCAACATGCTTCAGTTGGCCGCAGAGTCCGAGGCGAGTCTATGTGCTGAAGTAAACGTTATTTGTTGTGACCTCACCCCGACACGCTTAGCGTAGCGATACATTTGTGTTCACCCCTAAAAGAGAGGGGGACATGATGGGGTTTGGCGATGTGTCGAAACGCTTTTTCTCCGCAAAGTATCCTGCAAGGGACTCTGAGGCACCTTGCCTGCCCAGCATTTCTGTTGCATTACCACACCTCTACAGACATTTTGATAAACTACAAAACCAATCCTGTTCTCTTGCCGCAAATTCTAATCTAAACTGATCGATTTCGGTTGTATCTCCATTGAGCAGTTTAACTACATCAAAATTAAATTTACTGACCTTATAATAAACTGCGCTTCCATACTGATCGGTAAGGGTCATTCTGATTTCATCGCCATTAATCTTGCATTTAGTTATGAGTAGAGCATCCTTATAAAAATAAAGTGAATCATGTCCTATCATTTTATAATCAAATAACACAAAACCAGATTGCCCATCATAGGACAACTTAACGCTGTCACTAAAAATAACTTCTCTGTAAGACGAATCATTCGTTATCAAGTACCATAATCCAGTCATTGGGTATATGCTTCCGCTTGTACGCTTTTCTTCTTTACACTGAAAAAAAAGAAAAGCCATCAACCATAGTCCTACTACTATTTCCAGTTTGGATTTATGTATTTGCCCCATTCTAAATAGTCTTTTACATTCGAAAATTATATCGTTGCCACACGTTCATTCTTCGCCAATATTGGTGTTCTTCACATCGCCAAAGTTGGTGTTCTTCACCAACATTTACTCTAATCAAGCACTCACTGGCGCGGAAGTTACCCATCAGAAAGGTTGATTGCGTTGGCGGGTAACAACCACCAAAACATTTGCCTACCTCAGCGATTGCTTTTCTACCTGCATTTTCAGCGGAAAGTCATCGAGGATAAAATAAGTAGCACCTGCCTCCTGCGCTATACTGAACATGAGTAGGTTCTCGCTGGGCTTGCCGATGTGTATCACATCATTCACGGTATCAATGATCCACTCTTTGCCATTTAGAAATTGCATCTCTTTTGCCTCGGGCGGTGCGGTGGACAGAAATTTCCACTCAAACAATCCATTCTTTTTAAATACCATCGTTGACCCGATCAGCATTGAATTCATCTTATCCAGCTTCCACTGGGGAGCCGTTGGTGACAGTCCCTCTCCAGGCACCGTCTTTTTACACACCCACGCTCCCATCAGACTATCTCGCGAGATGACTTGCGCTTGCGCAACGGTGGTGGTGAAGATTAGGATGGTGGTGAGGAGAAGGAGGCGGGGCATGAGGATCATAATAATGTAGATAATTAACAGTTTCTTTGTCTTTCGTTGAAACTATGGACAGCAGTTTAGACTAATACACATCAATGAAGAACGGAAACAAATTCTAAAGTTTCGATTTTGGATAAAGAATCCATCCTAAAAATTGTGATCTTATCGCTACCCGCTTGCTTAACAATTGAATCACCGATATGAATTTGATCAAATATAACCTGCTCATCCAACGTCAGGAAAATCCACTCGTTTCGAATTAGGATATCAGGACACCCCCTGTGTGATTGTAGCCTTCGGATTTCCTTTATAACTCCTGAATAACCTCTTGCTTTGAATTCATTAAACCTTCTCTCTGATCCAGAGTTAAGAAAATGAGTGAACCAAATAATGATAACTATAGTAGAAATCATTAATGCTATTTTCCAATTATTCAATACCATAAATTAAAACTTAATAGGAAAAAACATGAAATTTGGAACGCCCCCTGCTGTACTGAGTTGTTAAGATGCAAACTAACAAAGTCATTTGAACTAACACAAACTATGGAGTGATACTTTTCCGCACGAATGACCCACGACACATTCCATCGCACAACATTCGCGCTAGTGGGGGTTGATTAAAGTTAGAGGGCACTGATGTGAACTTCCGCGCCAGACGAAGTAGCATGAACCACTGTAGTAGTGCGCGACTATATATATATGTGTGTTTTCTTTTTGGGCGGCTGCGGGCTTTCCGTTGCAAGTCCTCGCGCCAGTATGCTTGCGCGTAGCTGCGGGCTTTCCATTTCAATCCCTGCCGCGAGGGCTTTGGTAACAAAGTGATTTTAAAAAAGCAACTGCGGGATTACATGTAAAGTGGCACAAGTCATTGATGCTACTGATTAGAAGACTTGCGCCAGATTGAGATAGCTGGGGCATTAAGATTTAAAGTCGAATTGAGTAGGAACGATTGGTAAAGCATTGATGATCTCTATTAGTCCATCCATTTCTGTAGCTACGTCTTTCCAAACAAACTGCTCGAATAATGCAGGCATCTCTACTTTCTTTCTACCCGATTTGAATGCGAGTGCTATGACTTTAAAATAATCCTTCTTTCGAGTTTCAGCTATGGCGTAATTAACTTCAGATTTAAGATACTTCTCATCTTGGAAATTTTCGGTAACAAAGAATACTGCTGCGCATGATTCGTCAAATCCTTTTAATATACCCCTTTCTAAGTGATCACCTGCCTTTAAATTCTGTTCATCAAACCAAACTTCATAGCCGATAGCCTCCAAGGCGCGCTTAAATCTCCGAACCATTTTCTTATCAACACTTTTGTGACTTAGAAATATCTTCTTCGATTGCTGCATGGCGATTTCATTTTTTGTAATGACAAAACTAACTAATGTAGAAGTCGACAATGAACCATAAGTACTTGACTCTTCAACTTCCGGATCAATTAGAACTTTACCACTAAGCAACTTCACGCCCTTTAATTGGGGAAAAGTTTTCCGAATTAAATCCAGATCAAATACCCACTTCTTATATTCTCTCTTTAACCAAGGGAGAACTCCTTCTATAATCCTCTTTTCTAATTTCAAAAACGAACTACGCTTGGTTAGCTTTCCAAAGAAAATAAACTCAATATTCAGTTCGTTAGAAGAATCTTCGCTAAACTGCCAGGAAAATTTATCTGAAATCCATGAACCACTAATGTTTGGCATGTGCTTTAGAATTAATTGCTAATTTGCTAAATATCTTTTTGGCATACTTCTTAGAATCTTTCAAATTATAAAAATGTATTTCATTCTGAAACACTGGCCATCTGTTTGTTTTTTCACGAATTAAATAAACGATCTCGGCTTCTATTGCCTCCGCTGCCTGATAATCTTCTTTGTTGGTCATTGAATTCAAATGTTTCAGAGGAAAAACAAGCAACTCGATTTCGTCACTATCAATAAATTCCTGAATAAATTTGTGGCCAGAATATCCATTTTTTTTCACCTTAGATTCATGCCAATGTTTAAAACTTCGAAAGCCTCCAGATAATCTAGTTGAAATCCTTTGTCGTGTTAGTCCAACATAAAGTATCGTACTATTTTTTCTAAAAATATAGATTTTAAAAATAGCATCACTCTTTGCTATCTCTTTATATTTCTCAGGCTCAACCAACTTAAAGCCTTTCTCAGTTATTTTAAGTTTATATTCTTCGGGTGTAGCTGCCATTGTCTGTGTTAGAATTAACATAATAAAATCCAGGCTAAAAAAAACTTTTACAAGTAAAACCTTTCAAGTTAAAGTGAAAAACACATAATCAAATCTGCCCCCTATTATCAGCCCATTTTTTAACCTCATTTATAATACCATCTACATATTTCTGTCTTTTGTAAGATCGTATTGCAGGATGATATGTCCCAATAAAAAGCTTTCCATCTTTTTGCCAAACTTTGAGTAAATCACTTTCTACGATTGGCTGTGAATCATTCAAACCAAATATTTCCATGTACAAATGAACGGTGTTGCCGAAGATGTGTATTTCCGGTTTCAAAACTTGGACTTGATGTTCAATAATCGGTTTACATTCTTTAAAGCCTTCTTCTAAATTCTTATGCAGCGTGATTGTATCTGTTTTCGATGGCCATTTGTTTGCATTGATAATAGCAATCTCAGAAACGACATCACACATTTCCGGCTTATACCTGATATAATGCATCGTTGCCCAATCTTGAAAATTATTTAGAATACCATAGCTGACATAAATGATGGGATGCCAAGTTGGTATTGCAGTATTACTAAAGAAGCTCTTATAAGCATTCTCTCCACCATAATATTTCTTGATATGCCAACCTTTTTCCTCTTCTGTGTATGCCTCCTTAAGAAACCAAGCTATTTTGAATTTCGCATTTAGATACTTCAATGGATTAACCAGACCATCTATAATCTGACCTTCCTTAAATTTACCTTCATATTCTTTAACGGAAGCATCAAATTGATTCATTGATTTTTAGTTTAATGTAAATCGAAGACTACCTTTAATGATATTAGGCATTACTAAAGCTAAAAAGAAATCATTCCTGATTCTTACAAACCCTTTGCCATTGACAAAAACTTCTTGATTACGTCATAATGCTTTTTAACATCGCCCTTGCTTAATCGAATTCGATAACGTCCCCATTTAGAATCATAATCCATTTCTTCTAAAGCACTCTTCTCAATGATGTTGTCCATCTCAGCCGACTTAGGTATCCGTAAGTCGATTCGCATATAGTTCTTTTTGGGTCGGCAAATTGCGAAATTATCAGCCTGACCGTCTTTTGCCATCCCAATGTAAAACTTGTTATATTTTAATAAATAACCCGGAGTAATTTCGTTTACAATCGCCAAAATTTCATCAGCCATGCGCAGGGTATCTTCAGTCGCACGTTTTTGCCAATAGTCTCTATTTGTGATTTCCTGTACTTCTTCATCTTCTTCTACCAGACCTAATCTACTCTCATCAAGTACTGTAT
>JABFSO010000075.1 GCA_013140555.1 Cyclobacteriaceae bacterium
ATTCAAACATCGCGATCTGGTGGTGCCGGTGGACAGAACGTAAACAAAGTGGAAACAAAAGTGCAATTGACGCACAAGCCTTCCGGAATTGTGATTGTTTGTCAGGTGGAACGTAGCCAACATGCCAACCGCGAGCGTGCCATGCAAATGCTGAAGTCAAAACTGTATCAGCGCGAAATGGAGAAACGCAACGCGGCCCGTGATAAAGTGGAAGCCGGAAAAATGAAAATCGATTTCGGCTCGCAGATACGCAACTATGTGTTGCACCCTTATAAGTTGGTAAAAGACGCGCGCACCGCGGTGGAAAGTCACGATGCCCAATCGGTTTTAGATGGCGACTTAGATGCTTTCATCAAAGCTTATTTACTGGAAGATCAAGAGGCCGCTGCAAAGAATGACTAAGCAACATTCATCCCACGCTTACTCTTCGCGATTTTGGTTGCTCTGCCTGAGCACCATTCTTTTTTTCGCAAGTTTCAATATGCTGATTCCTGAGTTGCCTGACTTTCTTACCAAGATGGGAGGAGAAGAATACAAAGGATTGATCATTTCGTTATTCACACTCACTGCCATGGCTTCGCGTCCATTTAGTGGAAAGCTTACGGACATGCTTGGTCGTAAACCAGTGATGATGGTTGGAGGAATCGTCTGTTTGATTTGCAGTTTACTCTATCCAATTCTAACAACCGTAGCCGGATTCTTAATGCTTCGGTTATTGCATGGATTCTCTACTGGATTTTCACCCACCGGAGTTGCAGCCTACATCACCGATACGATACCTGCCAACAAGCGAGGTGAGGCAATGGGTTGGGTAGGAACTGCCGGAGCACTCGGCATGGCCGGAGGACCAGGTATTAGCGATTTAGTGGTGTCGAGTTTTGGATTCAATGCCTTGTTTTACCTGTCAGCCATTTTTGCTTTTCTTTCCGTGCTCATTATGATGCAAGTGAACGAAACACTGCATGAAAAGAAAGAACTCACTTGGCGCTTTTTAAAGATCAAGCCGGTAGATGTGTATGAGCCATTAGTTCTAGCCCCTTCGTTCGTCATGTTATTTACTGCATTCTCCTATGGCGCAGTGTTTACACTGATGCCCGACTTCGGTAAGCATGTCGGCATTATGAGCAAAGGATTATTATTCACTTTCATTACCATTTCTTCGCTGGTCATTCGATTGATTGCCGGAAAAGCATCTGACCGCTATGGGCGCATTGCGGTATTAAAGTTATCAGTGCCCTTGATGACAATTGCCATGATCACCATTGGTACATCAACAACACCCGAGCAATTAATTATTGGTTCCGTGTTGTATGGCTTTGCGCAAGGTTCCACTTCTCCCACTTTACTAGCATGGACCACCGATTTGTGTGATGATCAACATCGCGGGCGTGGCATTGCCTTTTTCTACATTTTCATGGAAATGGGTATCGGCCTTGGTGCTTTTGTTTCGGCCTGGATTTATGGAAATGATTCGTCTCAATTTTTCATTACATTCGTAGTGTGCGCTTCGCTCTGTGCGGTTGCTTTCTTTTATTTAATGACTAAACACCGTACACGTTATGCCCAGTAAAAAAACAGGTTGGCTAATTTTATTTTTCGCTGCATCGACTGTTGAGATAATGGCAAACTTGATGGCGTGGGATGTGGTGCATCTTTTTGCAAAGCCGTTGATCATGCTCAGCCTGATAGCTCATTACTATATAAATTCACAAGTGCGATCCATGTTATTTGTCGGTGCGCTCTTCTTTTGCTGGGCCGGGGATGTGTTGCTGATTTTTCAAGGTAAGAATGGTTTGTTTTTTATTGGAGGACTAGTCGCCTTTTTGATCGGGCATGTGATCTATATGATTTGTTATCGGCAATTGATGATTAGCGATACATCCAAAGAATTATTGGGTACCCAAAAGGTTCGGTTTTCGCTGCCGATTATTTTGGCGGGCTCCGGGTTGGTGGTGGTTCTCTACCCTGCACTAGGTGATTTGCGCGTGCCGGTAATGGTGTATGCTTTGGTGCTTACACTTATGGTATTGAATGCTCTGTTTCGATTCGGCAGAACAAATGCATCCAGTTTTGCACTGATATTTTCTGGTGCTATCTGTTTTATGATTTCCGATTCAGCATTGGCGATTAATAAATTTTTACAGCCATTCAGCGGAGCCGGTGTGTTGATTATGTTTACCTATTGCCTGGCGCAATACCTGATTGTAGCCGGAGCATTGGCCCACGAACGAGAACTTTAAGAATTCATCTTTTAATAAATCATCATGGGTAAATCACTGCTACTTTTTTTGCTGGCCGTTTGTTTCATTGCTTGCGATCAGAAAGATGCGACCACTTCATCTGTTTCCGTTTGGAGAACCACGGGAGATCGCGCCAAGTTATTACAACCTTCCTCTGAACCTTTTGCTTCAGATGTTTCCAACAAGACGATTATTTCTGTTGACACCACTCAGCGTTTTCAAACGATGGATGGATTTGGATATGCCCTTACGGGAGGAAGCGCGTATCTGATACAACAAAAGATGAAGGAAGAAGATCGCATGAAGCTGTTAAGCGAATTATTCGACCCGACTAATGGAATTGGTATAAGTTATTTGCGGATCAGTGTGGGTGCATCTGATTTAGACGATCCTGTTTTTTCGTATAATGATTTATCAGCTCGTGAAGAAGATCCTGAATTGAAAAAATTTAGCATAGCACCCGATCAAGAAAATTTGATTCCTGTTTTAAAAGCGATTTTGAAAATCAACCCTTCTATAAAAATCATGGCTAGTCCATGGTCGGCACCGGTGTGGATGAAAGACAACCAACGAGCGAAGGGTGGAAGCTTGCTCAAGAAATTTTATCCGGCTTACGCGAATTATTTCGTGAAGTATCTACAAGCGATGAAAGCAGAGGGAATCGACATACACACTTTAACGATTCAAAATGAGCCGGAGAATCCGAACAACACACCGAGCATGTTGATGACGGCCGAGGAGCAATCGCTATTCATAAAAGAGAACTTGGGACCCGCCCTGCAAGCCGCAGGATTGTCTACTGGAATCGTATTATTCGATCACAATGCAGATCATCCACAATATCCAATTTCAATTTTGAATGACTCAGTTACCCGAAATTTTGTCGATGGCAGCGCGTTTCATTTGTATTTGGGAGAGGTGAGTGCGTTGGGCGAAGTAAGAAAAGCACATCCCGATAAAAATCTCTATTTCACCGAGCAGTGGACTTCCGGAAAAGGAGAGTTTGCCGGAGACTTGCAATGGCATACGAAGAACATCATTGTTGGCGCAACGCGCGAAGGGTGTAAAGTAATTTTAGAATGGAACTTAGCAGCCGACAAAAATTTCAATCCACATACAGATGATGGTGGCTGTACGCTTTGTCAAGGTGCGATAACTGTGGAAAGCACGATTACTCGGAATGTTTCGTATTACATCATTGCTCATGCCTCGAAGTTTGTGCCGGCTGGTTCTGTGCGGGTGGAGTCATCGAAAAGCGATCCATTGCATCACGTGGCTTTTGTAACACCGCAAGGGAAAAAAGTGATTGTGGTCATGAATGATCACACCATTGCACAAGAGTTTACCTTGCAATGGGGCACCAAGTATGTGAATACTTCGCTGGCTGCAGGCGAGGTGGCTACATATGTGTGGTGAATTTAGCATGGTAGATAGTCATTTATTATCGTTATCTTTGCGCATCACTCCTCAAAGTTCACGTATAAAACCGTTCATCGGTTCGATCATTCCAAGAGGCGTCAAGAATAACTTCAGTCTCTTTATTACAAAAATCAATTATGTCATTTGAAAAATTAAGTCTCATTGAGCCTATCCTGCGGGCTTTAAAAACGGAAGGCTATACCAAGCCCACACCTATTCAAGAGCAGGCCATCCCTATTTTACTCGAACGAAAAGATTTACTCGGCTGCGCACAAACCGGCACCGGAAAAACTGCAGCCTTCGCTATACCGATTTTGCAATTACTCCATCAGGATGAGTTGTTTAAAAAAGCACCGGAAGGAATCAAAGCGTTAATCCTCACGCCTACGCGCGAGTTGGCAATACAGATTGATGAAAGTTTTGCAGCGTATGGTAGGCACTTGCGATTGCGCCACACCGTGGTGTTTGGTGGTGTTTCTCAAAAAGCACAAACCGATGCTTTGCGTGCCGGTGTCGATATTTTAATTGCTACACCCGGTCGCTTGTTGGATTTGATGAACCAACGTTACATCAAACTCGATCAAATCAAAATATTTGTATTGGATGAAGCAGACCGCATGTTAGACATGGGCTTTATTCATGATGTGAAAAAAGTGATTGCCAAGTTGCCCACGAAACGTCAAACGCTTTTCTTTTCGGCTACCATGCCGAAGGAAATTTCATCGCTTGCTAATTCGATTCTTACGAATCCTTCGAGAGTAGAAGTGACTCCGGTTTCGTCTACCGCGAATACGATCAAGCAGTCGATGTACTTTGTAGATAAGAAAGATAAGAAGTCGCTGTTGTTGCATTTGTTGAAAGACAAGTCGATTGTAACCGCTTTGGTTTTCACACGCACGAAGCACGGAGCCGATCGCGTGGTGAAAGACCTGACTAAAGTAGGAATCAAAGCCGAGGCGATTCACGGAAATAAATCACAGAACGCGCGCCAGCGTGCACTCACTAATTTCAAAGCACAACATACCCGAGTATTGGTGGCAACGGATATTGCAGCACGTGGTATTGATGTCGATGATTTGTCGACTGTGATTAACTACGAATTGCCGAATGTTCCGGAGACGTACGTGCATCGAATTGGTCGCACGGGCAGGGCAGGAGCATCGGGGCAATCGCTGTCGTTTTGTGATGCCGAGGAAAAAGAATTTTTACGCGACATTCAAAAGCTGATTGGCAAACAGGTGCCGGTGGTGACGGATCATCCATATCCGTTGGATCCGAATGCCACATTTACACCACAACCGAAAGAACGCGGTTCTTTCAATCGTGGTAAGAGACCCGAAGGCGGTCAACGCTCGGGCCAGCGCTCAGGTGCACCGAAGAAACAATGGAGCGGTCGCAACCAAAGACGTGACTGATTTTTTGCTGTACTATTTTGAAAGGCAAACGTTGTGTGTGACACTGAACTATGAGCGGACGTGGGCAAGGGATTGAAGCGGCATGCTTCCCGAGACTGTGAGCTTGTAATTTACTGTGCACGTGAACGAGGGAGCATATAGCGAAAAGCCCGGTGGCCACCGCCAGCGCTTAGCTTGCTGCGCTGACGGTGGACATGCCCCCAAGAAAATTTTAAACAACCACTCCATCTAAAATAGGGTGGTTTACTTTTTTGTAGATTAGCCGAGTGAAGAAAATAATTCTGATTTACGGAGCTTCGCTGGCGGTGCTGGTGTTTTTGTTGAAATATCTGGAATACCAATTTTTTGCCAAGGACTTAGCGCTTGAATTTTATCTAGCGGTGATTGCGATGCTGTTTACCGGGTTGGGCATTTGGGCGGGCTTTCGCCTGACGCGCCCCAAAGGGGTGGTGATAAAGATGAGCGCGGATTTTGTTTTTAATGAACGTGAGCTCGAACGGCTGGGAATCAGCAAGCGCGAACACGAGGTGTTGGAATGGATGGCGAAGGGCCTCTCGAACCAGGAGATTGCCGACAAATTGTTTGTGTCGCTGAACACCGTGAAGACCCACACGTCTAATCTTTTTCTGAAACTGGAGGTGAGCCGCAGAACGCAGGCTATTCAAAAAGCGAAAGAGCTGAGCCTGATACCTTAATAAAGGTTCGTATTGGTCAAAATTGGCTCCCACTTTCGTACTATTTCCTGTAAATTTCTTGAAATCATCCTTTCGGGTGAAGGCTTTGGCCTCCGATTGCGCTTGATTTGAGCAAAAAACAAAAATACTTATGAGAAAGATTGTACTGGTTTATGGTTTGATTGCCGGAGCCATTGTGGGTGGCTTGATGTTGATTACGATGCCGCTGTATGAAAAGGGTATGCTCGACATCAAGAATGGCGAGTTTGTTGGC
>JABFSO010000477.1 GCA_013140555.1 Cyclobacteriaceae bacterium
ATAGATTTCCTGAACGATTCGGAGAAAATTATGAATGGTAGATGGATATGCTTTCCATGTACGCTCCGATTTCAACAGTTTCTCCAGCAACATAAACTCCGATAAGTTGTAATGTGCCGCAGTGCGGTGGATAAGCGTCTTCAGGAAATTTTTTTGATTGAAGTACGAACCTTGATTATCGAGCAAATACGCAATGATCAATGTCCACACGGTGTTCTTCAGTTCGCGCTGTGGCACTTGGGTTATAGGCTGTTGATTGTGAACGCTCATCACATATTGATGATACGCTTCAATCCGTCCAGCTTCTTGTGGCACCAGGTGGCGCACCATTCTCACAGGCATGTGCTCATGGCTGCGGGCTAAGAGTTGTCCGAGCGCGATCGCTTTATGTTTGTCGTTCTTAAGAGCGTCCAACAGCTGAACGAGCATATCATCGTCTATCGCAGAATCGGTGGGTAGATTATGTAACCATTTTTCGATCGATGGTGCAGCAGATGTCTCTTCCCCTTTCGTTTTCGAAAGATTTGTTTCTGATTCACTCTTTTCGTTAAGTTCCTGTTCTATTTCATGCAGCGCACCCACTAATAGTAGTGGCAGTGCTCCTTTCCATTTCTGCAAGCCGGCAACAATCAAAGCAACCAAATGCCGATAGGTAATATTAAAGTGAAAGGCAAACTGTTGCAGAATGCTGCGGGCATAACTCTTCGCATTAAAAACTGAGTCGCGCTCTACCAATAAGTAATTGAATACAAAAAGCCACAGCGTCTTCTCAAGCACATTTTGCTGCGCTTCTACCATTTCTTCTTTTCGATTGAGTTGCAACAGATACGCATGATATGCAATCATATCCTTGGCATGATTCGACTCCAACAAATGGACCAGTTGGCAAAGTCGGGCGTGACCCAATCGCTCTACCATGCGTGTGCGAACACTCAGAGAAACCCCCAGTGTGCGCATGAGAGTTGCTAATGCCAAAGGCTCTTGCTTCAAAGCATGTTCGATGAGATTCGATACATCCGAAGGCTGATGGTTCCATGGCAGATTTCCGAATTGCAAATAATGCGCGATGGAATCCAGTTGCGTGTGCGCAAATGATTTTATTTCTACTCCGCTGGAAGCCGTCTGATACAAGGCATCTTCCAATGCCTGGCGCAAAGCTTCTTTTACTTTCGCAGGCCATTCGCTTTGCAAATCTTCCATGGCGATGGAACCCATATCAATTTCCAACTTTTTAAATCGGATCAATTTATTGTGTGGGCAACAATCATTCAGACAAGTTTCAATTGCCTGTTGTAATTCGCGCTGACAGATATCGATCACGCGCTGTTGCCATTGGCTTACCCTCGACTCGTTTTCGAAAGTCAACTCGAGGCACTGCGTGCGAATTTGATGCTTATGCGTTTCCATCGGTTGGCATCATTGTGTTAGCGCTGGTATCGTTCATCATCCCTACCAATTCAAAAGCTACTTGCTCTGATAGAATGCGGTCTTCCAGCGACAATTCAATTCCATCATACTGCTTGGAATAAACTTTCAACCACTGGTCGTAAAGGCTCTTCAGCTGTTGCATCTCATCTATTGAAAGGGCACGGACATCAACCACTACGGATACCGGAGACAACTCAATCCACTTCCGGCAAACTAATTCACGATAGTGGGCTTGCTGAAAAATAGAAAGCCATCCGGGAACAAAAGCAACAACGGATAACTCAATTGTTTCAATGGGATAGGATGTTTTGGTGTAGCCCGGTCTTACAATTAAAAATGAAAAGATGCTGCGTTGTTTTCCGGTGCGAGATTCTTCCAACTGTATCTGAAGTTCCTCTGCTTGTTCCTGTGTTTCTGCTTCACAAAATCCGACCCAATCGGTGGTTGTCATCGTTCCTATGTCATAGCCACCCCGATTGCGTGCTCGCGCCTCAATGGTTATTTCTTCTTCCAACAGTGCCATCCACTTCACTAAGGTGGTGAGTGATAATGCATCGCTGCGGTAAATTTCCTTTCCATCTTTTCCATTGATGATCCATTGGTAAGAAAGGAAATTCATCAACTTACTTCCATCCAGCATAATTCCACCATAAAATGGTTTTGCCAATGCTGTTAGTATCTCAGTGAATGGTTGAAGGAGGCTTGCGATTTCTTCCTGTGGTTCATCCCGTTGCGGAAATGAAATCATCGGAAGTTTATTCCAAATCACTTCAACTGTATTTTTGTTGAGCGATGTGATCTGGATTGGTGTAAGTGAATCCTTTGGGAAGATAAGTTGACCTTTGCCTTCGGAATCGTAATAGTAAATTTCAATTCCTTCTTTGTCTTCCAAGCTCTGCGCGATGCACTCCACTACACCTTTGTAATAACTTCGTAAGCCCAATTCGTTTTCTACATTTCGTTCCAATCCACTTGCCAAATGACTGAAAGTAGTTCGCCTAAAATAAGATCTGGATCGATTGGCCGATAGCAACGGAGTTTTCTGCAATGTCTTCTTCAAGTATTCCATTTCAGCAATCGCATCTTCTCCATAGCGTGGATTAATGGATTGCAGGGGCTGATGACTGAATTGTTTGCCGCATCGCGCTAGCAAGTGCTCCAGTGCACGCAACTTCCGCGACACATCTGCTTCCGAAGTGGATGCCTCTAGTAACTGTTGTGCGTAAGGATTTTTGTTGTCCTCCTGATAGGCTTTCCAATCAGTCGTGTAAGGCGAGTCGGTATGATAGCTTGCATATCCTTTCACGCCTTTTAATACACCATCAATACCGGGCACTTGGTAAAGTGGTTTCGTAAAATAAGTTGGCGATGTGAGTTCGGTGGTTGAACGACCGCTGTGAAAAGAAAACAGCTTGTGACTGTTTGACAATTGCGCTACATGGTCACCCATGAATTGTTCCAGCAAGAGCAGGTACGCTTTTAGTTGTTTTACCTTTGCCTGATGGGCAACATCAACCGGAGGTTTACCCAGCAATCGATAGATGGAAGGAAAGCTATTCTGAATGGAATAATAATCGCCTAAGTTTCGATACTCGCCCTGCGGCAACAAATCATTCAAGTTACATTCCGTGGGCTGCGGAATCATTTGCTGCAAATAGTATTGCACTTTGTCTGCATTGATTTCCGTTACTTTCTTACTACCTAAATACAAATCGGCATTTAAAAAAGTCTTTACATCAACATAAGGTGCCGTTTCAAAATCATAATCCAACCGATTGCTTTCAGGCTTCCCTTCTTCCAACCATAAACTATCAATTGAAATTTTCTCTACTCCCGGCAACGCGACAATCGCAGCGCTAATCTCTTGCTTGTTGATGCTTACTCGCTTTGCGACCAACAGTGCATCTTCCAAATAACCCGATGACAGATAAGGCCCCTCCAATAACTCCGACAGACTCCTGCCCTCTTGCACGAGTTGGTAGTAGTTTTGATAAACCGGATAAGGTGATAGTAAATAATTAACAGCGTAAACGATACTTGCTACCACTTTTTCCAACACCTCATTCTTTTCAATCGTCAAACTTCCCTTCAAAGAGAGTCGTTGCGGATTTAACCATTTAGGCTTATCAAAAACCTGCCCGAGGTTAGCATGCTGTAATAGTAACTGATTCACGCGTTGCACAATTCCAGTTTGTAAACCAATATTGCTTTGCACGGAAGACAAATACTCCTGCTTCAGTTCGAGAAAAGGTCGCAGCACGCTTCCCTGTAATAGTGAACTGCCGCTGGTGATATAAACTTGTTTGAGTTGTGTCACCTCATTCAATATCACTTTGCGAAAGTCGTTGATTGTAACCGGATTGACCGGAAGGATTTCCAGTGGCGTATGAAAATGATGCTCGTATTGAATGCGATCGTTGATGCCTGTAAGAATATTAGCTAGCGATGTATCTGCCTTACTTCCTAATTCCGTAAGGGCATAACATAAATTTTCCAAAATGGTAATACCCGGATCGGAGTCATTATAGTTGGTCCACAGTTCACCGGAATAGCCAGCAATCTTTTTGTATGCCAAATCCATCATGCCCGCATAATCCTTATACAGCGGATATTGTTCTGCACGCGCAATCGAATGGGCCGATGGGTTTGTTGCTAATTCCATAGTCGTGTAATGCGAGATTGAATGATGGGTGCACCGGCATATTTCATGGCGGTGCGTACTTCTATTCCAGAAACGCCTTCCTTCTCTACCACACATCGCATCTGCAATCGCTGCCACCACCACTTGTAATCCTGACTGATGGCAGTGACTGTTTTATTCGATGCTTTGGCTATAGTTAGTACTGCGTAGAACATGGCGTATTTTCCATCGGGCTCAGAGGCTTGCAAAATGATTTCAAAAGCTTGGATGCCTCGCTGATTGGTAAGTATTTTATGCCATTGGCCATCGGCTTTTACCTGGTTATAGTCAATGGCCGGATCGCGGTAGCAACCAATGCGCGCTCGAATGCCCACACTCCCATTCACATCCAAATCATAAACCGGATTGACGTTGTTGATTCCGATTCGTACGGAGTTCCCTTTATCAGCAAAGCTTTTAAAAGCAACCACGCTCTTCAATTGATCTTTGGTAGCTCCGGGAGTTCCCATCGATAAAGTTTCCTGCTGAGCTCCTAATGCATGCCAAGCGAAAGTGGGGATGTTGTTCTTTTCACTGATTGAATCTTTAAAAAACGAGAGGTATCGATTGCCGTTGACAGAAGGTGTAAGGCCCAAACCACTATCGGAGGTGGGCTCAACTTTGTCACTGACTTTATTGACGGTTGAGTCGATCAGATCATTAAAATATTCTTCTCGCACCAACGCGCCATTGCGGAAATATTTCTTCAACTGTTCTCTCGATTGCGCTGGCATACTGTTATGGGTTTACATAATATGTTTCACCAATGCGTAATCCTTCGTCTTCTTCCAGGCTAGCATTCGGGCTGCCACAATAAATGCTATGATGTTGATCGGGAATAATAAATGCCGAAGGTGCTACTATAATCACATCTTGTGTTGCCTGTTCAGAAGATCCAAAAAGATAAAAAGCAAAGTCTTCGATCTTGCTCACATAACTTCTGGATTGAATAAATGAGTACAGCATACTTCCCGAGAGTTTCTCAGTTGCTGCATAGGAAGTCTTGTTGCCCTTAATCCACGGACTCATCAATTGATTTAACTCCTGTATCAATTGGTTGGCCAATGCTTGCTCCTGATTTGATTGTTTAAACTGTACTTGACACGATACTTTCAATTCGATAAAATCCGGATTCGAAACTTCGTAGCGAACGGACGGCAATCCGATATTTTGTAAAAAGTCAAAAACATTCAACATCAACTCATGCGAGGCGATCGGATTATAACAATCACCTTGCTGGAAGTTGGTGTAAGGTGTTACAATCACTTTCACCAATCCTTTGTCTGCGGGTTGCGCGTACGACAGAGGTAGCACAGTCACCTTATACAATGCAGGAAATTCATCTAACAAAATTGTTTCGATGTCACTCAACGTAATGGCTCTGCGCTTATGACTCAGCCTGCCGGATACTGCTCCGAAATGTTGTTGATCCGTAGGAACTGGTCGGCCTCCAGAAACTGGCAATGGTTGCAGGAAAGTTTTAATGCCAGGTATAGAAGCAGTTAGCTGCGCGATTGCTCCTGCGTGAATTGGTTCTTGTTGTTCTTGTCCCGATTCTACTCGTATCAATGGCAGCGCTTGTGTTGACAAAAAATTGGTATCTATTTTTGAATACACGGATTGGCCACAGCGAAGCCAATAAAATGATTCCGGCAAATTGATTCCGCCTTTTACAATATCCGTTGGAATGGAAAGTCTAATCTCACCGGATCGTTGAAACCCTTCTGTTCCATCTGAAACGACCAACATTTTGCGCCAACCATGGGCACTCCTGTATTCAAAGATCAAATCATCGGGTGATGCTTTATGACTTGATTTCGATTTGCTTTCTACGGTAATCAACACCGACAAATGGTTATTGGGTGCTAATGACTCAACACCC
>JABFSO010000371.1 GCA_013140555.1 Cyclobacteriaceae bacterium
CTGTTCGTTGAGTATCCCAATAATCTGGGCCTCTGTAAAGCGCATCTTTTTCATTTTGCTGTTTTTGTTAGGTTAAAGTTAAAAAAACTCTATTTTTAACCTGTTCAAAAAAAGCAGCCTA
The DNA here is from genome assembly GCA_013140555.1 of Cyclobacteriaceae bacterium. Lineage (GTDB taxonomy): Bacteria > Bacteroidota > Bacteroidia > Cytophagales > Cyclobacteriaceae > ELB16-189. Next base: position 122 of record JABFSO010000371.1, read on the forward strand.
GTACCCACCCATCATGCATGAATATCATTACAGCTATGCAGGTTGCTAACCTGTTTTTAAATGAATTTCAACATGCCCTCCAAAACATATCAAACAGCGGAATTCAATTTTGATTTCGCAGCTTGTAGTTAAATCCCACGATCGCACCTGTTAGCGGCAATACACTGGGCATAATGACGGTACTCAAATGGTATGGAATTAATTTAAATGTCAAACTAACCAGTACACCGTAGAATAAGACAGCGATAATTAGCCCGAGAAAACTTAAGCTGAAGAATTCAAAAAAATCGCCATGTCGATCCAGTTTCTTAAGTGCCCAATAACCCACAATGCCAATACCCGTCCACATAAACAAATATCCTGAAATGAAACTAAATAGAATAGAATAGAAAAGGTCTCACCAGGGATCCACAAGTGCAAAGAGAATAACACCAAGGAGCCCGAGTGCTAGTCCAACTAAACTCTCTATAACTACCAACTTAATCATTATTAAAAGTTAAACTCACAAATATCCTTGTCTAATTTAATCATATCCAAACATGGAGTAATTAACTCTGATACTCTCGAAGTCAGAATGAGGGTATACCCATATACTGTTCCTATCTCGTTCTTACGAGATGAATCCCACTCGTATTCCATTCCATCCTCATCAATAATAATAGACTTACCTTCCACTATATCCTGCCATTCCACTCTTCGAGTTAAATCACCGATACTTTCGTAAACTATTACTTGATGTTCAGAACCTAAATGAGTAATTAAAAATATCATCGGCTTCTATGTACGTTCTTTTGGAGTTTTACAATCTTAAATTTAACAAGATGATTCTTAGCTGCAAATTAGGATTGCTGCAGAGGATGTAAATAAAGAAATTGAAATGGATTTAGCAGCCAAATAAGGAGAGGGGGACTCTGATTCGTCACTTTCCTTTGTAGAATCGTATGTACCGTCTCATTGATCTTTGTTCGCCATAATAAAAAACATCTATGTCTGCTCGAACCGTGTCTCCGTCATTGTTCATCATCGCAATAGAGCAGTAAACACCGGAATCCGAACTTATTTTGATATTTCGAACACCTATTCTCGAAAGCTTCGCGAGGACTAGGGACGTATCAATAGGAATTTTGCAATACAGAGTTTTCACTTGTTCAACAGAATTTAGCTTTCGAAATTCAACTGAGTCCATTTCTACTGTATCAATCGCCAGTTCAAATCCCTTTGCTACAATCTCCGGTTCATCCAAATAGACTTGATAGTACGTAATCAAGTCGTCATTTCCACTTGCTAAATTGTAATAGCCACATTCCGCATTGATCGTGTCGATTGTCGATGGATTGAATGTTTTGTCATACTTATAAACCTCGTCAAACGGATTGAAGCGATTCGGTCGTCTCTCGCATGAAAGGAAAGCGAGGGTGAAAAGAAGTGAAATAAAAGTTAGTCTCATACTCATTGCCGCTATTCGAGGCACTCAAGGAAGCCAATTAAAAATATCATTGACTTCTATGCTCGTGGTTATGGAGTTATATAAACTTAAATTTAACAAGATGATCATTAGTTCGAACAACAAAAGTAGTTACATGTCCTTAATCATGTATAATATAGAGAACATAATACTAAATGAAAGAATTAAGAAGACAATAATATTTACATAAAATGGCTTGTCTTGGTTATACTTGAAAGACGCATACAGAATAATAAGGACATAAAACAGATTCATAATCAGAGTCACCCAAAACAAAATTGTCTCCGTAGTCTTTCCAAATGGCAAATAAAATTTGAAGCCTTTTCCGTTTTGACTTTTGTTAATAGTCTTAATCTCACCATTCTTTATTCTACTATTTATTATTGGAGGATTAAAATCGCTAGTGTCGCAAGAATAAAACAATGTTGCTATGATGTAGTCGTTAGGGTTCAGCATGTCAGGTTTTAGTCGCATATAATAGAGTTTGTAACCAAAATCAGAACTCATGTTAGCCGGATAAAGATCTAAGTTTACCGTCAGTATTTTTCCAATTCTATCTACGTCAATGATTATTTCATCAAGGAAGTCATCTGGAGTCAGTTCCTTATTTCCTGTATTTTCAATTTTACATTCAATCATATAAAGTTGAGTGACCTTAAAACTATCATAGGAAATCGATAACTTCTCGAGCATTGGTTTATTCAAATCAACAATTTTGTTAGTGCTTAGTATTGTGAATGTTAATTCCTTTTTCTGTTGACTTAGATTGAAAATGATTATTGTTGCAATTATTGCTCCAATCGATCCTACAATTCCAGCAATCTTATTAATTTTTTCAAACATAGAATTTTACTTGTAAAATCACACAACTTTCTGACTATTGCGCAGTGGCGAATTCTGAGCTATTACTATCAACTAAGCAGTAACTTTGATATAAACAGATAGCTTGATTTATCCACTGAACCGTCAATTTCTTATAGGTATTTTTATCGACTGTAAATTTTATACTAGCCTTCATTTATAATCGTTCTTATTTGGTCGCATGCGTCACTAACTGCGGATTGTAAATTTGAATTTGTTGGGTCGTAATCCAAGCAAGTAATACCAAGTAAGTCAGTCATAATTTTTATATCCACACCCCTCGGAACAATGAAAAAAGCTTTCCTTCTGGAGTGTCTGCCGAGAAACATTCCATATTCAAAAATCACATTATCTCTCGGTATCTGAGAAATTTGCCCTCTAGAAAATACTTTATCGTCAGGAGTGAATACAAATATTCCGTACTCATACTTTCCTAACATGTTCTCTAAAACTTCGATATATGCTTGTCCTGGTCTGTCAAACAACCCATCTGCCCAAGTGTCAACATGTGCGTCAAATTTTAAACCTGTTTTAATTTTTCTTGCTACGTCAAGTCCCTCTTTCGATGAGCCAATAAATATTTTTCTTTTATCACTCCTTGTCACTGCAACTGCGTTTAGTATAGTCCCTGACTTTGAAAGCAAGCTGTCAATGGCGTGCAATTGGTGTTCTGAAAATGAATATTGTCCATTTATTATTTCACGCCTACAATCGTCACAGATTGCATTTGGTCGCATACTTTTAAGTATGTCTTTTTTTGTTGCATGAAATCAAAAAGACATCCATTTTTTGAAGGAGCATCGTGATTGAATTTGTCTTTGATTATGAACTTCAATATTCCTCTTGCAAAGTAGTATAGGAAATAAGATGTCATTTTTTCTTTTGGGATTATAGCGGTTGCTACATTATGTGTCGTCACTACTGATATTCCATTTTCCAAATCAGAGTCCGCAAACAAATTTGTCCAACCATTACCTTTTAGTGGTGAATTAGTATAGAAGCTGATGTAGGGATAAAATCCTTTTAGAGCTTTCTTTGTTTCAAATGCTTTTGGCAAAAACTCTTCACTGTCGATTTCTTCAAAATTTAAAAACTGAAACTTACGGCTTATCTCACCCGGCACTTTAGCAAACAAAAATTCGCTTTGAATTCCATTTGCAATGGTAATCGCATTGTCAAGTTCCGAATTGAATTCCGTGTTAAAGTTTACTATGTCTAAGGGCAGTTTACTCATGTGTCATCTGTCTATATTAATAGGTTATACGGATGTACCTCTGCAGCAGTGCGCTTTCTAAGCCTCATACAATCCCCGACACCAAACGCGGAATGAAGATAACACTTATAGCTTACACGTCAATGTGATTTTGTGGAGCATTTATCAGGCACAGTTACTTACCTCTCGTTGAAAATGAAGTGATTATTTATTGGTAAGTCTGTTTTCTCGATAATAAAGGAGGTCACTTTATTGTCCACAATTTGATGCACTGAAACATCATCAGCTGTAGATATTTCCTGACTATTTATTTCTTTTGATTCCTTATTTAGTAACATTAAATACTCTTTAGAGTACCCAAGTTTTTCTAAAAGCTCATTTTTATTTTCCATAGTTTACTTCTTTTGATCATTTTGAAAATCGTTCCTCATTATGCAATAATTTTCAGATATAAAGACTTTTGCCAGTGGACTGTTTTCAAACATCCAATAAAATAAAGCCCACATCCTTCTCATAGCCCTATCAAGTCCGACTGTTTGTTCAGCATGGTGTATTTTCAACTTACATACATCCCATGCAGCTTCTCTTGTGATAGCATGTCCATGGTTTTTCCACTTTGAATGTTCGCAAAGTAATTTAGCAATTTCATTAGCTCTAGATTTCTTTTCTGCAGCACTAACAGGCGTCACACCGTCTGAATGTCTGTCCCAGTTTTTGAATTTGTAATTATACAAATATTCTTCGACCATTTGAATGGAGTAATTACTTGCATTCATGGCATTTCCTATTTCCTTCGGATCAATACTTCTCAGTATTTGAAGATCTGTCCAAGGTGGTTGTTGTCCCTTTTTAATTGCTTCTTCTCCTCTAATTCTAAACTCCTCTATTAAGGTAAGAATAGCTTGTGCAGGAACAAATTCTCCGGTATTTGTTCTTACTTGTGGGTCAACTGGGCCAATCTGAGATTGATTAGTCATTACAATTTCATCACCTGCCATTATAAATATTGTCCCCGCACTCATAGCCTTATTTAAAAGTATAAACCCAATCTCGTCAAACCGAGGCCTCAGTTTGTTCACAAATTTTGCAACTTGATGTGCAAATCCTCCTGGCGTAACCAAAACAATATCAATCTTCTTGCAATCAGCAGGCAAAGAAGCAATCATTTCATTAAATGGTAGGTCGTCCGAGTCTTCGATAGAAATAGAAGAACTTCTTGGTTTCACGACATTAGCTACATAACAGACAACGGGTCTCTGCCTTATAGCTTTTATTTCAGCGATACTCTTTCGTAATTCTGAAAGCAAGTCAAGATTCTGATACTGATAATTCAATAGACTTTCAAATTCTCTTCCGTCAACCATCTTGTCAAGCATGGTCGAGGAAATACTTTTTGGCATAGCTTGCTGAGGTCTTTTCTGTGGTATCATTTGTTGTCTATGTTTCATTTAATTGTGCGCTAACATATAGGAATATGCAACTATTGGATATATTTTTCCATTGCCCCCCACAAATCTCATCATTCCCTTCCACACCGTAAAAAAAACGCTTGTCGTTTATTCGCTACAAACTTGTCGTTTTTTCGCTACAAGCTTTTGGGTGTTTCTGCGTTTCTGAGCTGAAAACGCACTTTATCCGATTAAAAACGGTTAGCGGATTTTGAGGGTGTTTTTCGCAGTGGCCAAAAAGCCGCCAGAAAATCGCTCTCACCTTTAACGCTACTCGGGTCACCTCCAAGGTGACTGCTCTCACCTCCTACGTTACTCCTGTCACCTCCAACGTGACTGCTGTCACCTCTAACGTGACTGCTGTCACCTCCAACGTGAGTGCTGCCACCTCCAATGTTACTGCTGTCACCTCCAATGTGACTGCTGCCACCTCCAACGTGACAGCTGTCACTTCCAACATGACTGCTCTCACCTCTAAGGTGACTGCTTGCACCTCCAATGTTACTGCTGTCACCTCCAACGTGACTGCTGTGCCATCTCCAATGTGACTCAGGTCACCTCCAACATGACTCGTGTCACCTCGAAGGTGACTGCTTGCATCTCTAACGTGCATCGTTCCACCTCTAAGGTGCATGCGTCCACCTACAAGGGTGCATCGTTCCACCTCCAAGGTGCAATGTTCCACCTCCAAGGTGCATCGCTCCACCTCTAACGTGCATCGTACGACCTCAAAGGTGCATCCTTCCACCTCAAAGGTGCATCCTTCCACCTCCAAGGGTGCATCGTTCCACCTTCAACGTGCCTTGTTCCACCTTCAAGGTGACTCGGGTCATCTCCAACATGACAAAAATCAAATAATCGTTATTCGAACTGAGTCATACTGCGGATTCAGGCGTGGCGAACCCATCCTTCTGAGCATTTTATTCCTGTAAGATTATACTTATCTTCGCTTATCAAATCTATTTTTATGCAACAGTTGAAAATAAAGCGGTTGACGGAGTGGGCGAACAGACGATTCAGCTATAAAATTGTGATTGACGGCCAAGAGCAATTTGAAATTGCCAATGGCGAAGAAAAAATTATAAGCACAGAACAAGCGCGCACCATTCAAGCCAAACTGATGTGGTGCGGTTCGAAAGAGGTGAACCTTTCCTCGGCCACACAAAAAATCAAAGAGATACGCGTGAAGGCAAACAACGGCCCTAATGTGCGTTTTCCTCTCGTGGCCTTTTCGCTGTTAATGATTATCAGCATCATCAATCTGGCTTTTCCTGAAAACGGAGCGAAAGAATTAATGACATCGCTGCTGGTGGGTGTTATCCTCTACGCCATTGCATTACTCACTGTTTGGCGAAACCGCTTTTTAGATATTGAAGTGGTAACAGAATAAAAGTTGCTTTCGTGTTGAACTACGCTGGCAAGCAAAGATTTTGTAAATTTGAATTATGACTGCCAAGAATAAGTTAAGAAATAACCTGATAAGAAAGATTCAGCACTTGCCTGTTGACAAGCTGACTGAAATAACCAATCTAATAGGCAAACTTGAGAATCCGTTTCAACCAAAAGAAAAAACGCTGAAACTGGCTGGTACGTGGAAAGATCTGGGCGATGATTTCTTTACCGACCTAACGCAAAACCTTCACGAAAATAGAGCCAAGGATCGTCAAATTAACTAAGCTGTGACGGAATCAATCGTAGACACGGATATATTATCGTTCTATTTCAAAGGCGATGTACATGTGGCGGCCAAATTTGCAGACTACCTTAAAGAATTCGATCAAATAAACATTCCCATAATTACTTATTACGAAATCATTGCCGGTCTTAAATTTAAAAAAGCAGTAAAACAGCTAAATGATTTTCAGGATTTTGTTCTTAACAATAACATCATTAATATTTCTGAAGAATCAGCTAAAATCTCAGGTGATATCTACGCACAACTTAGACAAAAAGGAATCACAATAGGAACATCTGATTTATTAATAGCAGGCATTGCGGTTGAGAATGGATTAACCCTTATTACCAACAATGAAAAACATTACGACTCTATTTCAGGACTCCAAGTAGAGAATTGGAAAAAGTAATGTTTTTCAGCATCCAAAAATTATACTTCTACATTGACTCAACAATTGATCCATCAGCGTCAGCAATTGGGTGCCTTGGTGCCTTCGCGGTGAATAATTCCTTCTCCTAAAAAACTTTACTATTGTTATCAACTATTTTCTAAACTTCCCCTTCTATGTACCTACGATTTGCTTTCATTCTGTCTCTCTTTTCACTCACTTCACTCTTCGCACAATCCGACTCAAGCCCTTTATCGATTCAACATCTCACGGGCGACTTCTACATCTACACGACCTACAATTATTATAAGGGCGATCGCATCCCGGCCAACGGCATGTACGTGCTCACGAAACAAGGCGCTATTATTATTGACTCGCCCTGGGACACCACGCAGTTTCAACCTTTGTTGGATAGCATCCGCATTCGCCACGGACAAAAAGCGGTGATGTGTATTGCCACTCACTTTCACGAAGACCGCAGCGGAGGCTTAGAATACTATCGCCAGCAAGGCATCAAAACCTACACCACCCAACTCACCGATCAACTCAGCAAGAAGCGCGGCATGAAGCGTGCAGAATTTTTGTTAACCAAAGATACCGTCTTCACAATCGGACAATATTCTTTCGAAGTATTTCATCCCGGCCACGGCCACACGCCTGATAACATTGTGATTTGGTTTGCCAATCAAAAAATTCTTTATGGCGGCTGTTTGATTAAAAGTACCGATGACTCTACATTAGGCAATCTGGGCGATGCCAGTGTAACCGATTATGCTACCACCTTGGAGCGCGTGCAAGCTAAATGCAAAAATCCGGCTTTTATCATTCCCGGCCACAACGCATGGAGGAGCACAAAATCGCTCGCACATAGTTTACGCATGGCCAAAGCGTTGAAGCGAAAATCACAAAACAAAAATTGAGTTATGACAAAGAAAGACTTTCTGGTTTTGGTGATCAAACTATTTGGATTGTATGCAGCCGTTTCATCTCTATTTTCTGTTATTCCAAGAATGGTAAGTTTTACTATCCTTCAAGCCGACATGACTTTAGTTATCTTGCTGATCGGCTTTACTGTTTGCGGTTAAAGTTGGTATCTTATCTTCCATGCCGACAAACTGGTAGAATTCTTAAAACTCGATAAAGGTTTTGACGATGATCGCATTGAATTAAGTAACCTGCAGGCATCCGATCTTTACAAAATAGCCGTTTTGCTTATTGGCGCATACTTATTTATCAGCAGCGTGCCTCAACTCATCAGCGATGCCTACTGGCTGATTGAGCTTAGCAATAAAGGAAATGAACTTAGCCCCGCAAATAAAATCGATTTGAGTGTAGCCGCTCTTAATTTACTCATCGGTTATTTGCTCTTCACCAATTACGATGTGGTGGCTAACTATTTTAATCGAAAGAAAGAAAATAGTTAATCAAGTAAATTTTCTATTTCGAGTTGTATGAAGGAGACGGAAATAGTAAGATTCAATTAATTGATTAGCTATATTCGTATTCCAAACCATTGAGCTATGGGATTATTCGATCTATTCAAAAAACCGCCTACCATTCAAGATCCGTTCTTTGGCACCCTTCGGTGGATGGGCTTCAAAGACGCTTCCAAAAAATATTTTGAGTGCAGTGGAATGTTTGCGCCCACCAAAGAAACCATCGGTTATATTATTGAAGCCGATGCGAGTGGTCCAACTACTGCGCAGCGTGAATTTTACCAATTCATTCAAGCTAACTATGATGTGTTGATCGAAAAGGCCATTCCTCTTATTGAAAAGGAATATCGCCAAGACATGGAAGAATTTAAGATCAGTAACTTCAAAAAAGAATTTAAAGTATCATCGCTTACCATCCCTCGGTTGGAGAACACCCCACTCGATTGGGATATGTCGTTTGAGTCGGTTGGTGACGAAAAACATTTCTTCCTGATTGATTTTAAAGACTTCGAACCGATTCAAGTTCATGTAGAATAGTCGCAAGGTATGCGCACCCTCCATCGCACCGATATAACAAATCTTGATTTCCAACATCTGGTGAAACTATTAGATGCGGATTTAGCTATGCGCGATGGTGAAGACCACGCCTTCTACGCGCCCTTCAACACCAGTGTGAATCTTCAGGCGGTAGTGGTAGCGTATGAAAATAATCAACCCGTTGGTTGTGGTGCCTTCAAAGCATTTGGCGAAAGCCAAGTGGAAATCAAAAGAATGTTTGTACTTCCTGATTTTCGTGGACGCGGAGTAGCGCTGCACATTTTACAAGAGTTGGAAACATGGGCCAGAGAGTCCAGTTACACCACCGCTGTATTGGAAACAGGCAAGAAGCAACCCGAAGCGATTCGACTGTATCAGAAAGCCGGGTATCACATCATCGCGAACTTCGGACCATATGTAAACGTGGAGAATAGTGTTTGCATGGAAAAGCATCTCACCTAAACTAATTTTATATGAAACCCGCTTACATTCACATCGCTGTGTGGGCGCTACTCGTACTCGCGTGCACACAACAACGTCCATCTGCTTCTTCCGAAACAATCATTTCGGATTCCACTGCTCAATATCGATGGACTTCCTTACGGGACAGTGCAGAGTGGAAGAAGAGTTATAATTTTCAGATGTTCAACTTGCGCGATACGTTGTGGGTGTTTCACCCCGATGGCACGTGGCATTCTACCGATGGCGTGAACTGGCACAAGTCCGCATTACCCAACGCCATCAACAACCTTGCCTTCCTCGACTACATTCCGTTTCAGAATGCGATCTACGGCCTCGGTTATTTTCAAGGCAACATTGAGGAGTTCACCTATCAACCGAAAATTTTTCGCACCACCAACATGAAAACGTGGGAAGTGCTTTCCGGAAAAAGCAATCTGCCCGAGCGGTTCTTCTACCATCCGTTTGTCTTTCAGAACAAACAGTGGATCATCGGTGGCGAAGACAAAACAAAAAAGTACAACGACATCTGGAATTCAGCCGATGGTATTCATTGGGGAAAACAAAAAGAGAATTTGCCTTTTGGCGAACGCAGTGGTAGCCAAATTGTGCAGTTGAAAGACAAACTGTTTTTGCTGGACAATGATGTGTGGAGTTCTACGGACGGACTCAACTGGCAACAAGAAACCACAGAGTTGGTGAAAGGCGAAACTATTTTTGGCTATGCGGCTGTGGTGATGGATGAAAAAATCTGGTTGCTCGGTTGCAATCGCAACGGCCAATTCTCCAGTCAGGTGTTGGTGAGTGAGGATGGCAAAAACTGGCGAGGCGAAGATGCACCATGGTCACCACGTGGTGGTGTGGCAGCTGCTGTGTATCAGGGAAAGATTATTATGACCGGAGGGAAGTATGGCGGCACGCCCAATCATCCGGACTTCCGCTACAGCAACGATGTGTGGGCATTGCAAAAAAGTTCGCCCTAATTCTTCGAATACATTTCTTTCTTGTGTTGCCACAGCGCGGCAATGCTGCGCGCGCGGCTTTTCACTTCGTCTGCTTTCTCGCCTGTGAAATGTTCATCGACTGTTTGAGTGAAGAGCGCGAGCCATTGCTGAAAGTGGCGCGCGTCAATAGCCAGCGGCATGTGTTTTTGAAACGGGCTGCCCTGATACGATTGATCGCCCAATAGCATCGAAGACCAGAAATTATACATCACCGGCAAATGTTCCGGCCAATCGACATGATTGAAAACAGGAGCAAGCAGAACATCCTGTTTTACCTTATGATAAAATTGATTGACCAACAATTCAATATCCGTGCGCGACTCAATATCTTTTTTCATCGGACTAGTTAGGCCTTTTCCTTCGTTATCATAAAAATATTCTCTTCATCCAGTCCTGTAACATCATGCTCGGTATCGATCGGTATCTGATAGGTGTCTAGCGCTGCCAGCCTTATCTCTTCTGAATTGATCCGAAACAAAATAGAACCCTGGAGTACTACTAACAAAGCTGGGATTTGCGTTTTATGCTTTGCAAATATCTGTTCTTTCAACAACCCCAAGGCAAAAATATGTACAGTTTCTGTTTTGCGAATGGGAAGTACAAATGGCTTGTCGACATTGAACGTAATCTCTTTGGCAATATTCATTGTATTAAATGTAAGTAAATCTAAAACTTAAGCCTGTGATGACAAAACTAACTGCCAATATGGTAGCCACAATGATATGAAAAGCGAGCAATGGCAGTTTTTCTATAGTCAACTGGGGAATAATAAATAGTCGTGCATGAACGGCAAAACCAATGGTGCACAGCAGTAATCCGATCTTCACCCATAAATATGCATGATGTGGTGTTGAAAGCGATAGCCAATCACCGATGGGTACATAGATGGTGGCCATCCAAAATCCGGTGATCACTTGAAGCACCAAAGCGGGTATTCCAATACGTTCGTATTGCTTTTCAAAATCTAAAATGATACTTAGCCTTCTTTCTTTTAATGCCCTTGGTAAAAAAGCTATCGATAATATCAAATGTCCGCCTGCCCAAATCGTGGCTCCTAAAACATGCAATAAAACAAGCCACTTCATTTATAGAAGGAAGTTACTTTTTGGCCGGAGGCAGCAATACTGCATCCACTACATACACCACACCATTTGAAGCGGGAACAGTTCCTACAATATTTGCTCCGTTCACTGTATATTTACCATCTTTCACCCCTATCGTAACATTATCAAGGTTTACCTGATTGATCGTTTGTCCGTCTTTCATATTCTCTAACTTATAAACGCCTACGGAGACATGGTATTCCAGAATATTCCGAAGTGCATCTTTGCTTTCAGGTTTCAGTAATCCTTCCACAGTGCCTGCAGGTAATAAATTGAAAGCATCGTTGGTGGGAGCAAACACCGTAAATGGCCCTGCGTTGGAAAGCACGTCTACATACTCAGCCGTCTTCAAGGCAGTAACCAATGTAGTATGGGCAGCCGATCCTACCGCTACATGTACCACATCTTTTTGTGATACGTCATCTTGAACCGCTGATTGACCTCCGCCAGCAGGAGCTTCCGCAACGGAAGAAGTTGATTCTGATTTTTTGCTATCGCATTGCATCAACACCACTGCCGAAGCAAAGAGAAAAAGAAGTGATTTAGTTTTCATATGTTTAATCGATTTGGTTTTAAATATCTTTTGTACAAAACCTTCGCATCGCAATCATCAATGGTAGGAAAGCCCAAAGGGTCATGACGAAAATGGAATACAGAATACCTCCCCCGCTCCCAAAAAAATCCTGATAAAACGCTCCGGTATAACCCATCATTGCAGACACATCTAACTTGAGCAGAATGACGATGCGTGCTAAATCAATTGGGTTTAGCGAAACCATCGACAGGGTAGCTTTCTCTAACGGGTAATCGCTGAAGCTGTAAATAACATACAATACGATTCCATCGTAAATAATGGCGAAATAAAACCAGAACAGAAGTGCTACCCCGGTTGCACGTGCTTTATCTCGCGTTGCCACCGATGCCATCAACGCTAAAGCGACAAAAATAAAAGTGAGCATCAATCCTACTAAAATGAGGTATACCGAGCTTTCATTAAAATTAAAAATACACAACGGCACCGCTACACCGATCAAAAAGGCAACGGACAACGCTATTGCTACGGAGAAGTATTCTGCAAAATAAATTGTTTTGCGCTGCACCGGTTGCGCCAAAAGCATCTCCATAAAATCGTATGAATTATAAAAATGAATCGTGGTAAACACAATGCTGACAAGCGGCACGACTAACAATGCTATATTCAATATACTGATAGTCGATTTTCCCGGATCGCTCTCCAGACTAAACATGCTGAGTGTAACCAGCAGCAAAAAAAATGTATAGGCGATTACAAAGCGGTTGCGCAAGATGTCGTAAATAATATACTTGCCTATCTTGATCATACGTGCTGGTTTGAATTCTTCTTATCTCGCATGATGGTGGCCACTGCACGCGCCAACTTTATTTCTCCGGTAGCTTCCTTCAGTAACTCAATGGAATCATGGAAGAGCACGCGGCCTTCTTCGAGGTACACCATTTCCGTAGTTAGTTCGTCTAAATCACTCAGCACATGCGAGGTGATCAGAAAGGTGCGATTGTTGTTACGCTCAACTGCGATTTTTTCTTTCAACGCCTCGGCAGCCATCGGGTCAAGGCCTGCGGTAGGTTCGTCTAATATGAGAATAGGAGGATGAAAGAGAAAAGCCAACGCTGCGCTCACCTTCTGGCGGGTGCCCCCGGAAAGTGTATGCATGCGCTTGTCTTTGACTTCGTTCAACTTAAATTCACGCATCAAATCATCGTCTGCATTCATAAAGTCGCTGCGCAAATCTTTTACCATGTCAAACAGCTGACCGATGCGCATCTGATCAGGGTAGTGACCAATCTGTGGCATGTACCCAATATCTCTTCGATAGCTCCAATCATTTTGAATGGAGTGACCCTTTACTTCGATCGCCCCTGAATTGGGAATGACCAAGCCAAGAATCGATTTTATTAGTGTTGTTTTTCCAGACCCGTTGGGGCCAATGATGGCATAAGAGTTTCCTTTCACGAAATCCAGAGTAACAGATTTCAGTACCGATAGCTTTCCATAGCTTTTGCTCAACTCTTTTATCGAAATCATATATCCTTGTAGCTGCGCATGGATGGGCGATTATCTTTCAAATTCTCCGGTGTGATACTTGGTATTACTTCTTCGGTTCGGTCTAGCATGTACACTAGAAAACTTCGCCACAGCATTACTGCTGAAGGCATTTTTCCAACCACCATCGAATAAAGGCTGACCGGATGAAAGGGCACATCGCCTATTTGATCTTTGTTTAAGTCGTATCCCTTGTACTTGTCCCAATAATTGGCATCCACTTTGTTGAGTACCAATGACCCGTTGGTAGACATATCAAAAGTATTGGAGAGAAAATTATTTTTGGCAAATACGTTGGCATCGCAGTTGGCTTGTAATTTGATTGCCCATCCATTTTCCTGAAAAGTGTTATACTCAAATTCGGACCGGCTGCAACCCTCCATATAAACTGCTATTGTGTTTTTAATAAAGTGGTTGTGGGTAATATGGCTTTCACCAATGTCTTTGAGCAAAAGGCCGTAGGAGGAGGAACCCCAATTTTCTAAGAAATGATTATAGCGCATGGTGACGCCCTTTGTATACATCACGGCAACTCCGGCACCGTTACTTTTGAATACATTGTGTTGGTATATATCGTTGTGCGAAAACATGAAGTGCAATCCATAGCGCATATTGTGATGACTGTTGTTTCTTTCCACAATTGAATTGGTGACGAACTCAAAGTAAATTCCATCACGGTGACCGCTTATCTGATTATTTCGAATAAGAATGGAGTCACACTTCCAAGCATGGATGCCATTGCCGATTTGATGTTCGGCTTCTGCATTGGAATGAAGAATATTTCCTTCAATGGTGCAATGAGAAGAATTGGCGAGGTGAATTCCGAAAAATGTATTTTCAAATTGATTGCGAATAACGCGAAGATATTTGGACTCGATGGCGTTGATCGCAGAAATATCGTTGATACTGCCTACGCCTGTATTGATTAATCGCAGGCCCACTATGGCAACGTTGCTTGCCGCGATTGTCAGTATTTCAACTCTGTCTTCTCCATCCAACACCGGATAATCGATGCCGAGCAGTGTAATTGGTTTTTGAATAACCAAATTACCTTCGCGGTAGATGCCGGGCAAAATGCGAACGGTATCACCGGATGTTGCGGCTTGGATGGCTGAACGGATAGTTTTCCATTTGGCGGTGACGCCTACTTCCAGTACGCTGGCATTGGCAATACCCGCAAATAGGAAGAGCACTATGAAAAGATATCGCTTCATTTATATTGTGTAACTACCTCACCCCATCCTAGAAAAATACCATTCATCTCTTTTTTATGCTTGTCTAAGCTACTCTTTGATGCGAACGCTGCTACTTCGCTACCCATAGGTGTGCGCAAGGCACTTGACTTCAGGTAAAAGGCGTTGGTCGCATCAATCAATTGTCCGGGGTTTGTAAAATCAACGACTAACTTATACTGAAATGTTTCTGGTGCTTCATAACCTGAATTGTAAAAGTTAAGCATGCAGTTCAGATCATCGAAGCGGTAAATCTTTCCTTTGTGTGTAACTAGTTCTGCACCAAATTTTTTGTCCATGAGTGTCATCTTACAAAAATGACACACATCTTTTCCATACTGCAATGGTTCGGGCTGTACGGTGCATGATGAAAATAAGAGAGTGAGCAACAACAAGCTACTGACGATGCGCCACGTGCCGTGCGCTGCGTGAGCGATAGTAGCGAAAAGCCCCCCGGTGGTACGTCTCAGTTGGGGGGCACTCTCAGGGGCTTGAAGCGGATAGCGCGACCTCTCATGTGGCGAGCACGTGTGCACGACATCTGAGGGGGCATGCCCAAAAATAACGCTATGAATTAATCCGGTTGTTTTCATTATATTTTTTTTGCTTTCCATTCATAAATCAGCAGTGCAAAGAGCAAGCCGCCTACGGCAATAAAAATCCAACCACCGATGTCGGGCCCAGAGAAAGCGGTGAAGTTGAGTAGTACTTTCGTGCCGATTAGCGGAGGTTGGTAAGACATACCCTCGATTTTGATTGGAGCCTCCGGATTCAGGTTGTGGCCATAGTCGTAGCCCCAGAGATAGAAATCAATTAATGCACCCGTACCTGCGAGCAAAATAGTTGACAGATAAATCATCAACATCCACCTTTTATTGATGACGGCAGCGAGTACACCGATACCTATAATTACACCGACTAAATAAATCATGTATTTGAATTCGGGGAACATACTCACTTCAATGGTTTTCATCCCGATGTAATGGTTGAGTGCGCTAATGGTTCTTACATCGCCAGTCAACGTGCTGATCCAAATTTTCATTTCGAGTCCTTCGGGATATTGTGGTGCCCACATGAGTATTTGCCAGAGTGGAACGAAGTAGGCTGACACTAATGTAAGTGCAGAGATTAAAATAAGTATGCGTGTAAGTGGTTTCACGATGAGATGGATTGCTGTTAGAATCGGAGATCGGTTAAAGGTGCTCCGCTCTTTGCAGAAACGGAGCAACCTTACTCAACCTGTAAACTATGAAACTTACTTTGAGCCTTTCTCTTCAACTACACCGGTAGAGAATTTTAATGGTACCGTGCTGCCTGCCGGTGACACCCGTGCATAGCCTTGCATCTCTTGATGTAATGCTGAACAAAAATCCGTGCAATAGAATGGTGACACGCCTACTTCATCGGGAATCCATTTCAGTGTTTGCGTTTCTCCCGGCATAACGAGTATCTCTGCATTCGTTGCGCCTTTCACTGCAAAACCGTGCGGCACATCCCAGTCCTGTTCTAAATTGGTGACATGGAAGTACACTACATCGCCCAACTTAATGCCTTCAATGTTGTCTGGAGTTAAGTGTGAACGAATGGCTGTCATGTACACATGAACTTCATTTCCCTTGCGCACTACTTTTGTTTCTTTTTCGCCTTTAGCAACATAGGGGTGATTGTTCTCCTCAATCTTAAATATTTTAGTTGAATTAGGAGCAATCAGACTTGCCGGGATAGCTTCCGCATAATGTGGCTCGCCCGTAGTGGGGAAGTCAAGTAGGAGTTGCATTTTATCACCCGAGATATCGTAGAGCTGTGCAGATTGTGTTAGCTCTGGACCGGTGGGTAAGTAACGATCCTTTGTAATTTTGTTATAGGCGATTACATACTTGCCATGTGGCTTACTAGTTGGTCCGCCTGGCACGCACAAGTGACCAATGGAGTAGTAGGTAGGCACACGATCCAATACCTGCAGTGACTTTACATTCCACTTCACAATTTCAGATGAGACAAAGAAGGATGTATATGCATTTCCCTTTTCGTCAAACTCGGTATGCAATGGGCCAAGACCCGGCTTCTTCACTTCTCCATGCAAAGCAGATTCATATTTAATAACTGGAATACCGTTGAAGTCGCCCTCAAAATCTTTTGCAGCAATAGCGGCTTGAATTTTTGTAAAGGAGAATACGGGAATGATAGCGGCCAATTTACCCGATGCCACAATGTATTCTCCGGTTGGGTCGGTATCACAACCATGTGGAGACTTAGGGCAAGGGATAAAATAGATAATGTCTTTTAAGACCGTGGGATCAAGTTGCAGTACTTCTGTCATCATTTCGGAAGTGGCCATGTGTGTACTTTCATCTAAGAGATTATGTACATATTTTGCTTTTACTTTTTCACCCTTTCCTTGTGCAATGTATTCCTCAGCTTTCTTCCAATTTACCGCCATGATAAAGTCTTTGTCCTTCTGCGTGGCATTCACCTCAAGTAAAGTATATGCTTGTTCCGTATTATAGCAGGAGAAAAAGAACCAACCATGTGAAGGGCCTTTACCAGCGCGTGACAAGTCAAAATTTACACCCGGAGTTTTTAATTGAAAGCCGATGTTCATCCGACCCGTAATGGGATCAATCTTAATAAAGCTGATCGTTCCCTTGAAATTTTCTTTGTAGGTGCTGATTGGAACATCGCGCTTTTCACCAACCGGAACGCTGAACCGCGTACCTGCGACAATATACTCGCTATTCTCTGTAATAAAAGGCGATGAATGATTACCACCACTATTGGGTAACTCCAGGATCTCTTCGGTTTTGAAAGTCTTCAGGTTAATACGAGCAACGCGAGGTGTATTATTTGCATTACCAAAGGCCCAACGACCATCGTGCTCTCCTTTTGTAACAGAAAGAGCTATGTGATGTAAATCATCCCAAGGCACAAATCCATGAGATGTGTTTAACATTGGCTTTGTCTCTTCGCTATATCCATAACCACTCTCCGGAAAAACCGAAAAAACAGGTAGGATTTTAAAAAGTCTTCCTGAAGGAATCCCGTAGATACCCATCTGTCCGTTAAAGCCACCTGACACGATGTTATAAAATTCATCATACTTGCCTGGTGCAACGTAAACTTTTGCAGCTGCATCGCCTGTAAGCGCAGCTTGTGGCCCTTGAGGCTTGCATGCATAGAATGTGACCGCACAGACTGCCACGAGCAGCAGCAAGGCCGATTTTATGTGCTTTTTCATTTTCTTATTTATTAGTTATAGTAGTAGTTATAGTAGTAGTTATTTCTCGCCATCATTTTGACGCATGTACTCTAAGACATCGCGTGCATCGCCTATGGACATATTTTGATTAGGCATACGCATGAGGCACAACTCCAATAATTTTTGCGCTTCTGGATCTTTCTCTAGCATTACATCGACATTGGTGATCATGTTCATGATCCATTCGGGCTGTCTACGCTTGGTGATGTCTTTCCAGCCAGGGCCTACCACGCGCTGGTCGGTCAGTTTGTGGCAGGATGCACACTTCATTTCATAAATCGCTAATCCGCGATTAACGCGATCTAATTCCAGTGGTGTTTTGAGGGTAACTGATTTTACTGCACCGAGTCCTTTGGTAGGATTTGCGATTACTTCTTCTACTGCCGACTTTCCGGATTCTTGGTCGGGTAGTTGTTCTTGATTCACGGGCTTGTCGGGCGAGCAAGACCATAAGAGTGCTGCACATGCTATCAGATAGATGCCTTTCATAGTTTGGGTTGTTTTTTTACTTGTATCAAAGGAAATACATCTACAAAAAATCGCTTATGATTGCAATCATATCAAACGTATGATTTTAATCACGCGTGGAGGGGAGCTTGTGTGATACCTATTCGAGCGATGTGCTCGAATTATCAAATGAATATTTTGTGATTGACCAAGCGAATTTTATCCGCTTCTTCTAATTTTTTAACGGTGCGGATGATCGTTTCTACCCGCATGCCAACCATATCGCCAATTTGTTGGCGTGTCAGTGGAATTTCATAGGTAAACTCAGGTGATTTGCCTGATTTTTCTTTGAGATAATTTAACAACCACCACACTCTTTTCTCAGGTGAATCGAACGCGATGGATGAGAGTATTTTATTTTTGTAGCGCAGTCGGTCGCAAAGAACCTGATCCATACGCAGGTGAATTTCGAAATTATCTCTCAGTAAAATATAAAATTGTTCTTTCGATAATTTCCAAACATAGCTGTCTTCAAGTACTAGTGCAGTGCTGGGATATAAAAAATCACACAACAAGGGCGGTTCTCCAAAACTTTCGCCTTTATAAAAGATACCTTGAATAAATTCCTGCCCTTCTTCACTCCGGGTAATCATTTTAATGGAACCTTCGGCAATTTGAAAATAATAAAGTGCTTCCTCTCCTTCATGAAAAACGTGTGTACCCTTTTGCAAATGGATACGATTAGCGCCATACTTTTCTAAAATTATTGATTCGATTAGCCCCATATAAAAAGTAAAGCAAATTACACTTATCGAGACTATCAATCAAATGCGTGATCTGATTGACAGTGTAATTGTGCTTTACTTTCTCGAGACGGCTAAACCAGTATTGCGTTTACTGCTTCACCAAACTAAACACATGCACTCCTGCCACCGATTCTATTCTGCCGGGGCCGATGGTGCCTTGCGTTCGCGTCAGCGTGAGCTTTAAGGCCGTGTCGCTGATTTCGGTGATGGTGATTTCCTGATTGTCGTTGCGCTTGATGATCTTACCTGCTTCATCGGTGAATGACCAAGTGCCGCTCGCAGGCCACACCACACCACCGCTGGTTGAAGTATAGCTCGTAGCCGTAAACTTCACTGACAATCCCGCATAGATCACCGTTTTGTCAACTGCATCTACCGTCACTGTATTTAGTTTCCACGTGTTGGCAATCAACTTTTGTGTGTTCACTTCTTTGGCGGTGGGCTCACTCGTGCTACCGCCACAACCAGATAGCACCATTAGGCAGATAAGGGTAGCCTGAGCAAGCAGGCAAACAACATAACTATTGAATTTTGAGAATGGGTTCATGGGGCTAGGGATTAATTTTTGATAAATGATTTAGCTATACCAATGTTGCCTTGTTTGATTTGAAGAAGGTATTGCCCAGGTGCATACGAACGCACATTTACTTTCACTTCGCTACCCCCCACTCCAGTTTGCTGATGCATCACTCGACCCATAATATCCACTGCTCCAATAGAAACAGGCAATTGCTTTTCAAACATGGAAAGGTCTATAGTCAACTCCTCCACAACTGGATTTGGATAAACACTTACTAGGTCAGAGAGGGAGGGTTCGATCGCAGTAACAACCAGTGATTGTTCGTTCGAAAAGGAACTGATGCAATCATCTACCTGCACGCGCACCGTATAGATGCCCGCTTCGGTGAGGGTGAGTGTAGAACCAACAGCATCTACGATGGCGGTTCCATTTTTAAACCATTGGTTGCCCGATGATGAACTGCTCGTAAGTGTAGGCGAAGGTGTATTTATATTGGATGCTGTGACAACAGGTTTGGCAGGTTTTATACAAAAACTTTGCGTCACCGATGCAGCGGCATTGAAGAGCGCATCGCCTGCCTGAGCGGCTGTGATAGAAGCCCTGCCTGCCTTGACGATCGAAACTTGGTTGCCATTGATTTGAAGTTTATCGGAGACGGTGGTATACGAAACGGATAAATTGGAAGACGAGGATGCCGTGAGTAAGAACGGTGAGTCGCCCAGCGTTTTATCGACCAGAGGGGCAAACGTGATGGTTTGATTATCCTTGGCATTTACAGTTAACGTGTGACTTACAGCTACTGCGGCATGGTAGTTAGCATTGCCGGATTGTGTTGCCGCAATCGTTGAAGTGCCCACCGCAACAATGGTTAAGGTGTTGCCACTTACAGTTGCTACGGAAGCATTCGAACTGCTGAAGCTTACAGGTAGATTGGAAGATGCGCTAGCCGTGAGTGCGAAGGGTGCATCGGTAATCAACTTGGTCGGCAATGCGGCAAAACTAATTGTTTGATTTGCCTTATTCACAGTGAGCGTTTGCTGCTGTTGAGTGGCCGCGTTAAAGTTTGCATCGCCTGCTTGTGAAGCCGTAATGGTTGAAGTGCCTGCACCGATAATAGTTACTGTGTTTCCGGAAATGGAGGCCACTGCCGAATTGCTACTGCTATAGCTTACCGGCAGATTGGAAGACGTTGTGGCTGCAAGTGTAAATGTAGCATCACCAAAAGTCTTAGACGCCAAAGCCCCGAATGTAATGCTTTGGTTGGCTTTGACAACGGTGAGGGTTCGCGCCACGGCAGTAGCCACGTTGAAGTTGACGTTGCCAACTTGCGAAGCGGTGATGGTAGTTGATCCCACGCCTACAATCGTTAACGTATTACCTGAAACAGTAGCAACCGAAGTATTGCTGCTGGTATAGCTCACAGGCAGTGCGGAGGAGGATGTTCCCATCAAAGTAGCCGTAGGATCTCCAAACGACATAATGGGTAATGTGCCGATGGTGATAGTTTGGTTGGCCTTTGTAACCTCAAACCTTTGGTCAACAACTGTGGCAGCATTATAGTTAGCATTGCCAGCTTGTGAAGCATAAATGTAGGTGATCCCCACACTGACAATCGTAACGGTATTTCCGCTGATGGTAGCAATTCCTGTTTGACTGGTGTAACTGACTGGTAAGCCCGATGAGGATGTAGCCGTAAGATTGAAGTTCGCGTCACCAAAGGTTTTGTTGGCAAGCGCAGCAAACGCGATGGTTTGGTTTGCCTTCGTTACAGTGAACACATGTTGTATCGAAGTAGCAGCACTGTAGTTGGCGTTGCCTGCTTGACTTGCAGTGATCGTAGTGCTTCCTGCCCCAGTAATTGTAACAGAATTTCCGCTGATCGTTGCTACGTTGGGATCCGAACTGGTAAAACTTAGGGGCAAGCCAGAAGTTGCTGTGGCGCTAAGAGCAAAGCTTGCACTGCCATAAGCTCTTGTAGTAGGAGCCACAAAGTTAATGGTTTGTGTTCCCTGATTAACAGTAAGTGTATTCACTACATCTGTTGCCGGATTGAAAACCATATTTCCACCTTGGCTTGCCGTGATCACTGTACTCCCTACACCGATAACAGTTACGGTATTGCCACTTACTGTTGCAACACTAGGGTTGGAGCTGGCATAGGTGACAGCCAAACCCGATGACGAGGTGGCTGTTAAGGTAAAGTTGGCAGCGCCCATCGTTTTGGATGGCAGTGCAGCAAACGTAATCGTTTGGTTTAATTTGGTTACGGTAGCCGCAGTTGCATTTCCGGCCTCGGTAGCGAAGGTTGTTACTTCTGCCGCTGAAAGTGTGCGGCTATAATATCGAATGTCGTCAATAGCATCTGCAAACCGAAAATTAGTACTAGAATTTCCCAATCCAGTATTACCGATGGTGATTGGTAATGATTGACCAGCAAATCGTCTTATAGTAGACCCGGTTACTGCACCTAATGCCTTCTCTGATACTTTTGTGACCTTTAGAATGTTGTCAACATATACTATAGAACTCATGCCTACAACTTCTCCCCCTACCAATCTCGACTCCATATAACTACGGTTCGTGATTGTTACATGGTGCCATAAACCATCTGCGATATTGGCGCTAGTGGTGGCATATTGCCAACCCAAATAGCCACTGGTGTTCCAACGATACCACTCGAAGTTACAGGCCATATTGATTGTTCCATTTTTTAGATAGACATACCAGCCCACTTGCGTTGAACCTTCGCCTTCATTCGTTCGCTCACTTCTATCTATGACCACTCTTGCGGTGGCATCGTTGGTAGAGGTTTTAATCCAAAAACTTATGCTAAAACTATTCGTAGAAGTGCCGGTCGCTCTTTGAAGATGATCTCCATTCAAACTGATGGCTCTGTTGGCACCGCCCGCTCGGTCTGGAGCAGTAGCGGCCAACGTGCCGGTAAGTGTGAGATGATTTGTGCCACCGGTGTCGTTCAAACTTGCGCCTGTAAATAGATACTCTGCCACTAATCCGCTGGTGGGAATTTGGCCAAAGGCATTGGCCCCAAACAGAATTCCGATGAGAAAGAATAGAGTCTTCATAGGTTCATTTTTTAACTTTTCAGATGCAAAATGAATCTAGTTATGGTATCTATTCCGTCTCAACTTCCCAATTAAGATTTTGGACTTCCGAAAGGCAACAAAAAGGTATATCAGCTGTCGCGTAAAAACCAGCAATGGCGCTCGCTAGAACTGAGTTGCAAAAGAAAGAAAAATCGCCATTGGAAAAATGGTGGCTCAGTCAGCTCTTGTGCCAATCATGGCGTCTGAAGAAGGTGCAGGAGCTCCTCCTTTTTTTCCTTTGATAATGGCACTGTTTGTAGATTATCCATTATGATATAGCCACCATCTTGATTTACATATTGCTTAATATGCTTCAGGTTGATCATGAAAGAGCGGTGCGGGCGATAGAATTCAGGCACATCGACTAATATATCAATGAAGAATTTTAGTGGTTTGCTTACCAATAGCATCTCCGTTTTATCGGTGTAAACTTTGGTATACATTCGATCTGCCTCTAACATGATGATGCTATCCAACTCAACAAATAAAACACCATTTGATACCGGCAATCCAATCTTTCGAATCGAAGAAGCCTTTAAGGAATTCCTCAATTCTTCCAAGCGCTCACTTATTTTCGTTTTTCCAATTTGCCCCATTGCCTTGCTTACTGCTTTTTCGACCTGCTCATCGCGCAAAGGTTTTAATAAGTAGTCAATCGCATTTAGTTCGAATGCTTTCAAGGCATAGTCGCTATAAGCTGTAGTAAATATGATTTCAAATGTGATGGGTTCATTCTCAAAGAAATCCAATATCTGAATGCCGGAGTAACCGGGCATTTCTATATCCAGAAAAACAATATCCGGCTGAAGGCTGCGTATCAGCTTCACACCGGCAGGCAAACTATCGGCTGATTCTATTTGCTTAATCTGTGGACAATTTTCCTCCAGCAAAACACGTAACAGGTTTCTTGCTTTCTGTTCATC
Organism: Cyclobacteriaceae bacterium; assembly: GCA_013140555.1. Lineage (GTDB taxonomy): Bacteria > Bacteroidota > Bacteroidia > Cytophagales > Cyclobacteriaceae > ELB16-189. Next base: position 24,079 of record JABFSO010000371.1, read on the forward strand.
GTCAATTATTACAGCCTTCATAAGTCAATCATTACAATTTTAGTTTATGACTCCAAAAGGATCAAGAAGTAAAATCCGCCAACGGGATATTTAATATTACTCTTGTTCCAAGGGCCTGCCCTGCTTCATCATACAAGTCAATCAATTGTTCGCCAATCGTATAATCCATGTTATTGTAATTTAATAGCTCCAATCGGGTCTTCGTAGCCTCGGTGGCAAATGACTTGTGATTGGGATCTCTCATTCGATTAATTTCAGCCGATTTTACACGGCCAACCCCATTATCTTCGATGGTGCAAATGATGAATTTCTGATGGCTGTCTAAATCAAAATAAATACTCAATTTCTGTTCCTGCTTCTTATGCAATAGTCCATGCTTAATCGCATTCTCTACATAGGGTTGCACCAGCAAGGAAGGAATGGACATGGAATAGGTGTCAATCGAGTCACCGACACCAATCGTATAAACAAACGATTCGTTAAATCGCAATTTTTCTAATTCTAAATACAATCGTAAGGCCTCCATTTCTTCTTGAATAGTCACACTCTTTGATTGGCTATGTTGAAGGTAGATTCGCATCAGATCGGCAAACTTGCCCAGGTATTTCCCCGCCAACTTCTTTTCGTTGAGCATAATGTATTCCTGAATGGAATTTAGCGCGTTAAACAAAAAGTGCGGATTCATTTGCGAGCGAATTGCTTTCAGTTCGGAAGCTCTGTACTGCTTTTCTATTTCAAGCCTTCTGCGTGCTTCATTCAATTCAATGAGAATAATTGCCTGTTTCTGTTTCCACTGCCTTCTCTTGTAGAATGCATACCCTACACCAATTACGAGTATAACAATTAAAATAAGTGTTATAAGAAAGTACCGCTGCTTCTGGATTTCAGATTGCTGTAATTCTGCTTTTTGCGTGAGCGACTCCACCTCTTTTTCTTTCAAGCCCACTTCCAAACGCGCCTGAAGAGACGAGAGTTTTGTTTCATGCCGGGTTCGAATGGTGGAGTCGCTTTTGAATGCATATAGCTCATACGCAGCTAATGCTTTCGCATATTCTCCCTTCGCTTTATAGATCAGATATTTGAGTCGGTGATGATCAATACCCATTGGCCGTAACCTCGCTCCTTCCAACATCTTTTGCATGGCCGAATCGTAGATACCCAGTCGTTCGTACGCAAAGCCTTGGTTTAATATCAAATAGTATTGAGTTTGCAAAGCAAAATTGTATTTCTTGGCAAACCCGAGTGCTTCTCTGGACATCTCCATACCTCTCCTGTATTGGCCGTTGCGGATGATAGGCGCTGCAACGATGTTTATCATTTCTACATAGCTACGCTCATTGCCCGATTCCTTCGCTATTTTTATTCCGAGTTCGCCATAATAGATAGAGGAGTCGAGATGAACTTTAATGCCTCCATTATAAATTCGGCAAAGCTTGTAACAAATAACCACTCGTTGTCTGTCATTTTTGTTCTTCTCTGCTTCTCGAAAAGCATAGCCAAAGAATTTTAAACAATTTTTTAAGTCATTATTCTGGCTCAGGATGTGGGCTATTTCCGTATAAACAAATGGAAGAAGGGATTGAAATTTTTGTTTCTTGATTTCATCTAGCGCCCGATAGAAATGAGTGAGCGCCAAATCATAATTATTCTTGTTTCTGAAAAGTAGGCCTTGTGTTAAATCGCGTTCAATAGCCACCATTGGGTTTTTGTCTGGCTTATCACCAAGTTTCTTTAGTAGCAACTCAGCACTGTCTGAAAAATTAAAGTATGACAAAGCCCTTGCCCACTTGGCTTGTGCTACCGTTTTCCAGCTAGTATCCCGATTGGATTGCAGGTAGTTGGTATATGTTCTAACAGAGTCAATGTTATCAACTTCATAATAATCAATTATTCCCAATAGAACCTGCGGCAAGCTTGTTCTTCCGGGCAGCGTCATCAAACTATCTATTTGTTGGCACCCAGCAGAAAGAGAAATTAATACGCAGCCTAACACTATGATAACTTTTCGCATAGGGAAGAACTCTTTTTGGATTCAAGGTAGTCATTATCAAGATAAGATGCGTTCACCATCTAAAGATCAGATGCTCATAAAACTAAAAGGGGCTGCAATCATTATGTAGATTGCAACCCCTTACC
>JABFSO010000158.1 GCA_013140555.1 Cyclobacteriaceae bacterium
CCGCAAAGCCATCGACCAATCTGTAACTCGATTTATTATTTAACCAATCCGACAGCACCGAAGCATTATCAACCAGTATGATCAGAGAAATAATAAACAGGAAAAAAAATTGAATACTATTCATCTTAATCATTTCATTTTCATTAAGTGGATGATTTTGAATTGGAAGATTTCTTCGCTGCTGGATCTCCCACTTCCAAAAAACACATCTGATTACGCCTCAAAATACCCTTTTCCCAACTTCCAACAAACTACTCTGCCCTGCAATAAGCCTATCCAACTTAGAATCACGCTAGAGCAAGTTAACTGAAGTCATTAGCAATTGAACGAATTCATCCAAGCATCGAGTGTAAACACAGTTTCACATTGACTATTTGCATTTACTGTAATTGCTTTCATAAATCCCCTATGAAAAGAAATAGCGAACAATTTTGTTTAATCAGGCTTGGGTAGATTAGTCTGTTCGCTCAATTGTGTAATCTATCTCCAATTTGGAGCACATCGTTCCTCGCTCGCATTATCGCCCTCCCATTTGGAGCGCAACTTTGCAAGCTTGCACAACCTCATTCCTCTCTGGAGCAAGCCTTTGCAAGCTTACACAAGCTCCTTCCTTTCGGGAGGGCGCCTTTGCAGCCTTACACAACCTCAATCCTTAAAGGGAGATGCCTTTGCAAGCTTACACAAGCCCCTTCCTTTCGGGAGGACGCCTTTGCAGCCTTACACAACCCCGCTCCAGATTGGAGGGAGGCTTTACATCTTTGTTTTGGTTCGCCCCAATTTGGAGGAGACTTGCCCAATAACCGCCACAAAAAGCAGTAGAGCAAGGGCAAAACGGATCCATTTTATGGCTTACCCCCATCGAATTTCTCTCCCTAAAACCCCTTTTTCGCCACTATTATTGGCAGTTATTGCTTTAATTTGCGCCTTCACTATTCAGACTATGCAAGCCATCAGAGAGACTCATTTCAACTTTCCCGGCCAAACGGGGTTTTACAAAGGCAAAGTGCGCGATGTCTACTATTTTGGCGATCGCATGGCGATGGTGGCTACCGACCGTATCTCGGCTTTTGATGTGGTGTTGCCCAAGGGCATTCCCGATAAGGGCCGCATTCTCAACCAGATAGCGGCAATCAACCTCACCGCTACCAAAGATATTGTGCCCAACTGGGTGCAGGCTACCCCCGACCCCAACGTGACGATTGGCTTCAAATGCGAGCCTTTTGCCGTAGAAATGGTGGTGCGCGGCTACCTGGCAGGTCACGCTTGGCGCGAATACCGGGCGGGCAAACGGGCTGTGTGTGGAGTGCCGCTTCCCGATGGACTGAAAGAAAACGATCCGCTCCCCTCGCCCATCATTACGCCTACCACCAAAGCCAAGGTGGGGCATGACGAAGATATTTCGAAAGAAGACATCCTCAAGCACGGCATCGTTTCGGCTGCCGATTATCAGGTGCTGGAAGACTATACCCTCAAACTCTACAAGCGTGGCAACGAGCTGGCTGCCAAGCGCGGACTCATTCTGGTGGATACCAAATACGAATTCGGCAAGCACAACGGCACCATCTACCTGATTGACGAAGTCCACACGCCCGACTCCAGTCGTTATTTCTATAAAGAAGGCTACGAAGAGCGCCAGCAGAAGGGTGAAGCCCAGAAGCAGCTCAGCAAAGAGTTTGTGCGCCAGTGGCTGATTGAAAATGGCTTTCAGGGCAAGGAAGGGCAGCAAGTGCCTGAAATGACCGAGGCCATCGTGAAGTCCATCAGCGAGCGCTACCAGGAGCTTTACCGTCAAATGACGGGCGAAAGCCTGACCCCGGTGAATTATGCCGATATAACGGAACGAATCGAGCAAAGCATCGTTAATTCGATAAATTGATTTATTTTTAGGCTTTAACTCCACTCAAGAAATGAAGTACACCATCGACAAGCAAGAGAAATACACACTCATCCGTCTGCACGAAGAAAAGTTAGATTCCAACGCGGCACCTCAATTGAAGTCCGAAATGGTTACGCTTCACGCGGAAGGGGTTCGCAACATCATACTCGACCTGAGTGAAGTAAAATATACGGATTCATCCGGACTCAGCGCGTTGTTGGTAGGCAATCGCATCCTACAGGAAGATGGCGGCATTTTCATCTTAGCCTGCTTGTCCGATCACACCACCAAGCTGATCAAAATCTCCCAACTCGATAGCGTACTCCACATCCTGCCCACAGTAGAAGAAGGCATCGATGCCGTGTTCATGCACGAAATCGAAAAGGATATGAAGGAGGAGGATTAATTCGGTAATTCGGTAATCTGCTGATTCGATAATTCATTGATTCGGTAATTCGATCATTCGTTAATGTGCTGATTTGCGATCACTGAATGATTTAAATCAACTAATCAAGTTAATTACCGAATTAACAAATCAACGAATTAACAAATCAACGAATCAACGAATTATCGAATTCGCTAATCATCGAATTAACGAATTAACAAATCAACGAATTAATTTGAGTCTCAGTCTTACCATACTTGGTTCCAGTGCGGCTGTGCCGGCTAACGGGCGGTTTCCTTCATCGCACTATGTGGTGATGCAAAACCGACACTTTCTCATCGACTGTGGCGAGGGTACACAAATGCAGTTGACTCGCTTCAACATCCCCATACAGAAGATCAACTACATTCTCATCAGCCATTTGCATGGCGATCATTATCTCGGCTTGATGGGACTTTTGTTTTCCATGCATCTGCAAAAGCGCCAAGCCGAATTACATCTGTTTGGCCCTCCGGGACTAAATGAAATTATCTTGCTGCAGTTGAAGTATTCCAAATCGGTGCTCAATTACCCGTTGCACTTTCATTCGTTCGATCCTACCGCAAGAACTGTGATTATGGAAGATGCCGCAGTGACGGTTGAAACCATTCCGTTGATTCATAAACTTCCGTGTGCGGGATTTTTACTCAGAGAAAAACCGAAGCCAAGAAGAATAAACAAGTTGCGTTTAAGCAAAGAGACGCTTTTGCAGCACATTGTTCAACTAAAGGCCGGCCATGATGTAATGAATGATGCCGGAGAACTGCTTTACAAAAACGAAGAGTACACGCTACCGCCTCATCGCTCGCTGAGTTATGCGTATTGCTCAGACACTGCATATAATGAAAGCATGATCGAGCAGCTACGCGAGGTGAATTTGCTGTATCACGAGGCCACTTTTATGGAGATTGATTTGGATAAGGCCATCGAAACCAAACACAGCACCTCACGACAGGCTGCGCTGATTGCCCGTGCGTGCAACGCAGAGCAACTGGTGCTCGGCCATTTTTCCGCTCGCTACCGCGATTTGGATTTGCTCCTTGCCGAAGCCTCCGTTATCTTTCCGGCTACAACACTAGCGGTAGAAGGAGCTACCATTCTCGTCAACGAATGAATCAAACCACCGAAGAAAAAAAGAATCGCCTCTTCATTTTATTGGCAGCGCTCTTTTTAACCAACGCCATCGTAGCTGAATTGATAGGCGTAAAGATATTTTCTGGCGAAAGCACCTTGGGGCTCGAACCCGCCCATTTGAATATTCTCGGCTTTACGATGGACTTCAACCTGACAGCCGGTGCGGTGATCTGGCCCATCGTTTTTATTACTTCGGATTTAATCAATGAATACTTCGGCAAGCCCGGCATCAAGCGCATCAGCTACCTGGCAGCCTTCTTCATTGCGTATTCGTTCATCGTCATCTTCGTTACTATCAAACTTCCTCCTGCACAATGGTGGCTCGATGCGAATAGTAAAGATCCGGCCGGCAATTACTTTAATATGGATTTTGCCTTCAACAAAATATTGGGACAAGGGCAGCGCATCATCATCGGATCGCTGGCCGCATTCCTGATTGGGCAATTAGTCGATGTGTATGTCTTTCAGCGCTTGCGCGAACTCACCGGCCCAAAGATGTTGTGGCTCCGCGCCACGGGCTCTACACTCATCTCGCAATTGATTGACAGCTTTGTGGTGCTTTACATTGCCTTTGCGGGAATCTTCTCCAATCAGCAGATCATCGCCATCGGCATCACCAACTACATCTATAAGTTTTCAGTGGCGATCTTGCTTACCCCTGTGATTTACTTCGGCCACAACCTGATTGATCGCTATTTAGGAAAAGCCGAAGCCGATCGCCTGGCAGATGAAGCAGCTAAGAAGAGCGGCTCATTTCTGTGAGCGAAAAACATTGTCGAGAATAATCGCAGTAGCGATAGAAGCATTGAGCGATTCGGCCTCGCCAATGCGCGGAATGGTGATATGCTTTTGAATCATGCTGTGCACAGCCGCGGAGATGCCCTGCGCTTCGTTGCCAATCACAATAAAACCTTCCTTGCCGAAGTTTACCTGGTAGATAGATTCGCCTGTGAGCGATGCACCGTAGAGCGGCCAGTCGGTGCCATATAAAAAATCTGTTAAAGGAATATAATACACATGCACACGACAGAACGAGCCCATCGTGGCACTGATCACCTTGGGATTGTAGCAATCGGCTGTTTCCTCAGAGGCGATGATGTGCTTAATGCCATACCAATCGGCTGTGCGAATGATTGTGCCTAAGTTGCCGGGGTCGCGAATATCGTCTAAGACGAGTGCAAACTCATTTTTTAAGTTGGGTGCCACGTGAGGGCGCATACGCGCAATGGCCAAGGCAGCGTTGTTTGTGGCAAAAGAGCCCAATTCAGTCAACTCCTTCTCACTCGCCACCGCTACCTCTCCTTTCCACTGGCTGATGAGCGAATAGTGTTGGTGCAAGAAGGATTCGGTGCCGGCCAGCCAGATCATCTCAAAATCCGATTGCAATAATTCTGTTACACCTTTCGCTCCTTCCACTACAAAACATTGTTCCTCTTTTCGGTATTTCTTTAATTGCAATGATTTGATGAATTTGGCTTTTGCTTTGGAGATCATAAAGACTACTTTTTTAAAACGCGTTGCAAGCTATCTGTTGGCCGGATGTGCCGTTATCGCCTTAAATGGCTGCTATGGCACAAAGTACCTTCAAGAAAATCAAAAGTTGCTACACCGCCAAAACATTGAGGCGCCAAAGACGGTGAATAAGAGCACGCTCGCAGATCTCTATGTACAAAAGCCGAACAAAAAACTATTTGGGCTATTCAATAGTCAGGCGTGGATGTATCATTTGGGGGAAACCCGTTTCTCCAAACAGAAGTTTATCGACAAGAAAACAAAGATCGAAGAGAAGTTCACCAAAAAGATAACTAACGCGAGCAGCGCGAAGCGCAAAGACAATCTGCAGTTCCGCAAAAAGAAAAAGCTGGACGGCTTGGATTACAAAATAGAAAACGGTAATCACTTTATGCAATGGGGCGAAGCGGTGTCGGTATACGACAGCATCAAGATGATGTTGACCGTAGAAAAGCTGACTAACGCCTTGTTGGTGAAGGGTTTCTTCCGCGCGAAGGTTACTGCCACCTTCCGCGAGTCGAATCGCAAAATCTATGTGACGTATCATGTAAAATCGGGGCCACCCTACTTGCTGGATACCATTCTTTACGAAGTGCCCGATGAGCGTTTGTTTGCGGTGATTCAGGAAAAACCGGAAGAAAGTCTGGTGCGCAAAGACGAGCAGTTCGATCAGGATAAAATTACCAAAGAGCGCGAGCGCATCGACTATTTGTTGAAGGACAACGGCTACTTCGACTTCAGTCGCCAATACATCGACTTTCAGGTGGATACGGCCACATTGAAGAACCAGAAAGTGATATTGAAAATGGAGATCCGCAATCCTTCCAAGCTCGATCACCACCGGCAGTTTCGAATCGACTCAATCACTTTCACCACCGATGTAAACGCGAAACCTTTTGGAAAGAGTAAACGTGTGGCCGTTCCGTATGAAAACATCACCTTCAACTATTACCGCCCCGAATACAGTAAAAAAATATTGACGCAGCGTACTTTCATCAAACGCGATAGCATCTACAACCGCACGA
>JABFSO010000496.1 GCA_013140555.1 Cyclobacteriaceae bacterium
TCACCGCCATGGTGGTTATTACATGGGCTATTACCTTTTTTTATAAAATCAGCGTACACAGTTTGGCCATGTGTGGCGGCTTGGGCATTTTATTGCCACTCAATCAGGCTACCGAGCAACAAGATTCACTAATTCCAACCGTGATTGTTATTTTGATTAGCGGTGTAGTCATGTCTTCCCGGTTATTATTAGGTGCGCATTCTCCGCGCGAGGTAATGTACGGCAGCGTAGTCGGTTTTATGATCGGATTTGGCGGAATGATTATTCTATTTTAAAAAATATTGATCACTTTAATCTTTCGGTTATGAACTTCCAATTTCTTAGCTATCAGGTAGAAAACGGTGTTGCGTATGTAAAACTCAATCGCCCCGATGTATACAATGCACTGAATGATGCCATCACATTTGAATTGCAAGATGCACTGAAGGCAGTAGCCAAGGATGATCAGGTGCGCGTGATGGTATTAACAGGAGAGGGAAAAGCGTTTTGTTCGGGTCAGGATTTGAAAGATAGTGCAGCAAAGGGAAAAAGATCGTTTATGGATTCGCTTACGAAGCGTTATAATCCAATCATTAGCGCTATGCGCCAGTTGCCCAAACCCATCGTTTGCAGATTGAATGGAGTTGCCGCGGGTGCGGGTTGTTCGTTAGCATTGGCATGCGATATCATTGTAGCATCTGAGGAGGCTACATTAATAGAAGTATTTATCAATATCGGGCTTGTGCCTGATTCAGGGTCGGCTTATTTTTTACCGCGATTGGTTGGAATGGCCAAAGCATTTGAATTGTGTAGCATGGGCAGCCGGGTGAAAGCAACCGAGGCATTTTCATTAGGATTGGTTAATAAAGTGGTGGCACCAGAGAAACTGGATGAAGCCGTAGCCGAATACACTACATATTTCGCAGCCGCACCTACCAAAGCGATTGGCCTTATCAAAAAAATGCTCAATAAATCAACCACCTCAACGTTGGATGAAATGCTGGAGTACGAAGCTTACAGTCAAGAGATTGCAGGCGCAACAAGCGATCATAAAGAAGGTGTGCAGGCCTTTCTGGAAAAAAGAAAGCCGGCTTTCACCGGCAAATAATCTTAAAATCCGCTTAATGAGATACCGAGCGTAAGGGTATTCATTTTTGTCTGACTTGGTCCTTTGTTTTCCTGAAAAATAGGAGTGGCATTGTAATAGCCAAATAAACTAAACGATCCGACTCCCACTTTTCCATAATATCCGAGGCGCACCGGGCTCATGCCATGCGATTGTGAGTCTTTAGCCGTAACACTTTCATTATTAATAGAGTAATTCACCTTAGTGTGGGTTTCAAACAACACTCCTAGGCGAATACCGGCTGTTACGTGAATACTTCGGCCGGGATCATTCGGTTTGGTGTCAAACCGAAATTCAGCTGGCATAATTTCTAAGTAATTCATAATGATCATGCTCTTGTCAGCATTGGGCATACCCAATTCGCTGGCCGGCAATAATCGGTAGGTGCCATCTCCGCTTAATTGTTTATCTAAAGTGTAGTTATTGGTTAATTTGTAACGTTCAAAGCTAAATCCGGCTGTAGGGCGGTAGCTGAACTTCGTATTCCACAAACGAATAGGGTATTGATAATATAAATTGAGTGTGCGCGAACCCCAAAACCCTTGCTCGAAATTGCCCGGAGTGCTTCCCTGAGCGCGGTTAAATCCAAATTCAACCAGAAAAGCTCCGGGTAGGTCTGGTCGTTTTACTCTTTGTTTCTTCTCTTGCGCTTGCAAAGAAAAAGCCAAAAACAAGAGGAGGAAGGAAGCTGAAATGATACGAAACATAGGTTTTTTTAAATTTGGAACGGCAAAAATACGCGATTAGTACTCAGTGGCCAAAATCAACACTTGCCTTACGGATTTATTCTATTAAATTTGCCGACCAATTACTGGAACTAATGATGCAGACGGCCATCAAATAGTTTGAAATAATGGTTAAATGGGCCTGTAGCTTAACTGAATAGAGCATCTGACTACGGATCAGAAGGTTGGGGGTTTGAATCCCTCCAAGCCCACTTTTTTAGTCTTAGACAATAATTATAGTATTGTCCATGTTATTTAAACGATTTTAAAACTTTCCTGTCAATCAATTAGTCTTAGGTGAAGCTGAATACTTTAAATGGATAGAAAGGCTAAGGATATGTATAAGGGTTTGATCGTTTTGTGTTTTGGTGTTTTAGCCGTGTTGACTTCGTGTGAAGACTCCGGTTCACTAAATGCGAGCGAGAATTTCACCTCTGGCGGACTTCAAACAATTTATGTCGATACATTTTCAGTAGTTACTTCTACTGTATTGATGGACTCCATTCCATCTTCGTTCAAGCAAACCTTGCTGGTAGGTGGTTATTCAGATCCACTCTTAGGTAAAATCAATTCTTCCACCAACTTCCAAATAAGTTATTCAAGCGATATTGAGGCAGAAGTTTTATCAGAAGATATCAAATTACCCATTTATGATTCTGTAGTCTTACTACTTCCTTATAAGAACCGATACTATGGCGATACTACAAAAGCCATGACCCTTCATATCAATGAAGTGAAGGGCACATTTACACAGCGCAGCCTTCCGGAATATGTTCCCATAGACAAAGTGCCGGTGATCAACCCTACATTTGCTATTTACAATACCAGCAACATTAGTTATTCGAGCCCGAGCATATTATCTAAGTCCATCACTTTTTTTCCAGGTAGAGATTCCCTTAAAATTCGTTTGCCGGATGATTTTGGTACTAGACTGTTTAATGTGAACAAGAGTATTCCGGATGCTGTAATGTACGAGTATACCAAATCAGGGAATTTTTCTTTAATAACAAATTGGTTTTTGACTGATTTTTTCAAAGGAATTAATCTCTCGGTTGATAATAACACAGATGCATGTATCATCAGTTTTGGAGCGGGAACTGTCGTGCGAGTTTATTATCATGCAACAAGTCTTAAAGATGCAAATAGTGGAGATAGAGTCAATAAGCGTTTTGATTTTGAACTCACCAACTTTTACAATCAATATAATCAGATTGATGCAGATCGATCAGCAACCCCATTAAGTGCATTAAGTGCTGCTAAGATCCTGCCGAGTGAAACGACAGGTAATGTGTCTTTTGTTCAATCGGGAATAGGAATTTATACGAAGGTTGAATTTCCATCACTCAAAGGATTTTTAAAGAAAAGCAAGTTTGTAATTTTAGATGCCATCCTAGAAGTTCCGCTCGCGGCTTACACCTACGATGGGCAGACCCCTCCAATTAGTCAATTAGCGTGCTATACGACAGATGTCTCAAATGTTATATCTGGTGCAGTGTTTGGAAGTGGCAATAGTGCATTGGTGGTACCCATTCGCTATGATCGCGAATACGCCATCAATACCAAATACTTGTTTCCCTTAACCTCTTTCTTGAATACCGAAATAAAAACAAACGCTCCTGTGATTACGCCATTGGCATTGATTTCTCCGAATATATTTTCAGAGGTAAATCGAATTGTCATCGGAAACAGGTTTCACCCTACCAATAAAATTAAACTGAAAATCTACTATACTCAATATGGAACAAATTAGTAACGCAAAGAGGAAAATATCCTTCTTATTCACTGTAGGAGCCATCAGTATGTTAGCACTCGTGCTTTCATCTTGTGGAAGTGATTCTACCACCACCACTACCAAGAAAGGTTCTTGGGATAAGAAAGCTGACTTTGGTGGAATCACCAGAGGAAATGCCGTTAGTTTTGTTATTGATAACAAAGCGTATGTAGTTGGCGGATATAATGCCGATGGAAATAAACGCTTAAATGATATGTGGCAATATGATGCTACTGCCAATAGCTGGATAAAAAGAGCTGATTTTCCGGGCACCGCCAGAAGTCAGGCAGTTGCTTTTGTCATTGGAGGCAAAGGCTATGTAGGAACCGGTTTGGATGACACATCGAATAAGCTAAAGGATTTTTATGAGTACAATCCAGTTGCGAATGCGTGGACTAAAATTGCTGACTTTGCTGATGGCACCTCTTTTGGAGCGCGTTATGGTTGTGTAGCTTTTTCAGTTAGCAACAGAGGTTTTGTTGGCGCAGGTTACAATGGAAATGCACAAAGTGATTTGTGGGAATATTTGCCTACTACTAATACTTGGGTGCAGCGTGCCAGCCTTTCAGCTAAACGTGTTAATGCGGCCGCATTGGTAATTGACAATGCTGTTTATGTAATTGGAGGTACCAATAACAATACCACTGTGAAAAATGTAGAAAAATATACCGCTGCTACGGATGCGGCCGGTGTGTGGGAACAAAAAGCTCAACTGACTCAGCGCGATAAAAATGGCAACACGATAACACAGCCTCTCTCAAGAGATTATGCCGGAACGTTTGCAATTGATGGATTAGGATACATCACAACAGGATCAATTGGAGGTTCAGTTCTAGGAGATACATGGCAATACAACCCAGTTACGGATGTTTGGGTAGAATATTATTCACTTAGTAAGGAAGCATCTTCCCGAGATGGTGCAATTACATTCGCAATCGGAAATTTCGGATATTTAACTACAGGTCGCGCAGGAAGCTCACGCTTTGATGACACATGGGTGTTTGATCCACTCGGTGACGAAGGAACCAACGGAAACGGATTGTAGTAGATTCTAGTTTCTGAAAGAAGAGGCCAAGGCACTTGTTGCTTTGGCCTTTATTATTTCTAAGTCGATCAAAGGAGTATTAACTTCTTTCGCCAACTCGTCCCATTTTCTTAATTGGATGCTGGCTTCGAAAAGTGGATCTTGTTCAAACTGATTAGCTTCTTCGGATGTCATTTTCCCGCCTTGAAATTCCAAGGTTCGCTTGCTAGCCTCCGAAAGATTATTGTAATACTCCGGATAACGAAAGGTGAGATATCGCTTAGCTTCCACGTGGTTTTCTACTAGCTTGGCAATACGTTCGGAAAAACCCTTGTCACGTAGGTAGTCGGCTCCTATTTTCTCGTGACTCTTGACACCGAAACCTCCCATATTATTGGCCGCGTTTCGGCTGACGCAAATGTGCCCGATGTCGTGAAAGAAAGCTGCTAATACCACCTCATCATCAAATCCACCTTGCATAGCTAATTCAGCCGCTTGCGACATGTGTTCTATTTGTGAAATGGCTTCACCGATGTAATCTTCGTTGCCATATTTTTCATATAAAGTGAATATCTCGTTAATTGTATCTTGTGGATTCATAAGCTCCTTATTTATTGTCTTCAAGTTAGTGTGATGCTTTCAAGATAGCGATACCGACACATTAAGAAATAATTAATTCGTGAAGCATTGGAAGGAAATGGATAATTTTATTTCCTTCTTGTTTCAAAATTCAGAAAGTTATGATAGACCTGATTGTGTTTGACCTTGCCGGAACAACCGTAAAAGAAAATTTCGATGTGCAGCGTGTTCTTAAAAATTCGTTTGAGAAAGTAGGTTTATCGATTACAATCGAGCAAGCCAATAAAGTGATGGGTATTCCGAAGCCGGTGGCAATTACGCAATTACTCGAATCGCTGAACTATCCCAATATATCAAATTCGTTTGTTGAGCAGATTCATGCGGATTTTGTTAGCTCGATGATTGAGTTTTATCAACAAGATACTACTGTTGAAGAAAATCAAGGCGTGAGTAATACATTTAGAAAGTTGAAAGAGCATGGGATCAAAGTAATGGTAGATACTGGATTTGATCGCCCCATTGTGAATGCACTTTTGGCACGTGTGGCGTGGCAAACAAATGGGTTGATTGATGGCAGCATTACCAGCGATGAAGTAGAAAATGGTCGGCCACATCCGGATATGATTTTTAAAGCCATGAAGTTGACAGGCGTTACCGATGCGAAGCGTGTGGCAAAAGTAGGCGACACACTATCTGATTTAGGCGAGGGTACTGCTGCCGGTTGTGGATTTGTAATTGGAATTACTTCCGGAGCATTCACTCATGAACAGTTAGACGCAGCTCCTCACACGCACATCATTCAGCACATACCCGAAGTACTGAAAATTGTTGGAATCGAAAATTAACGAAGAGCAGCTTTCCAGGACTTGTGCTTGTAGTGAAAATAAATCATCGATCCGGTAATCAACAAAGTACCGGTGGCAGATACAATGTATCCTCCCGAAATAAAGAAATTAAGCCAACTCAAATTGGCGTACCCAAACTCTTTAAAGAACAAAACACTCACACTTCCTAAATAGCCAAACGAATCCGCCACGTACATGATAAAACCAACCGTACTGGTGTATTTGAATGCTGCTATCAAGCGATCAAAGAAAATACTATTGAAAGGAATGTAGCCGAGATATAGACCCAATCCGATCAGCACCATCCATATTTTAGGCTCAATCATGTGCAATTGAAAAAGGTAATTGGCAACCCCAATCAATAGCATGCCAAATGCGATAACAATGTGATTGATCATTAATGCAAGCTGATTGTTTTTGATGAGCATCAAGCTGCCCATGCAGATCAGTACAATGATAGATACCGGTATTTCTGTGCTCGTATAAATCGATGGGTCGCCCCCCATGTTCAACGATTTCCAAATCTCAGCCGAAAAGTTATCGCGGAAGTCACGAAAGGCAGTTAATAGAACATATGCCATTACAAATAAAATAATCCCAGGCAAAAAAGTCGAGATAAAAGCTTTTCGTTCATCCGCATTCATGGGCGCACGTTTGGTGCGAAGTTCTTCATCTAATGCCGATGGAGGAGGCACTTGGTTAAGTAGATACAGGAAAAGAAGGAGCGGCAACGCAAACAAACAACATGTTACAAATGGCATCCAATACTCTGAGGTGCCCCAATATTTCATGATGTAAGCACCCACCGAGCGACAAAAGCCTGCAGAGAAAATGAAACTTACAGCAAGTGAAGCACCCAGTACTTCGGTCATTCGTCTACCTTCTAAATAACCAAACACCATTCCCCACACCATACCCAAGGGCAACCCATTGAAGAAAAGAAAAATGATATTGTAAGGTGCCGGAACTAACGCAAACAAGAGCCAGGACACACCTGCAATACCAGTCATTAGTAAAATGCCAAATGCCCGCGAATGGGCTTTTAATTCGGAGATGACTTTAATGCCAATAAATTTTGATAGGGCATAACCAATTACCTGAAAAGTGACTAACCACACTTTGTAACTAATACCAGCGAATAAGATTCCTTCGAATGTAGCTGCTGCGAATGTTTTACGAAACGCATAAACACATGTATACAAACAAAAGGCTGCTAACGATGTGTAAATCGTAAACCAAACGCCATGCGTTTGCTTCAGCCAGCTGTTGATGGTGGATGTAGTTGTTTTCAAAATTCGATTCCTTTTTTATTAAAGTTAAAAGGTTTCCATTCATCATGGTATAGAATGTGGATTTTTTTAAAGCCAATTTCAGATAATAATTGAGCTGTTGATTCAAACTGGTTGACTAAATCATCTGCATGATGTGCATCCGAACTTATTGTGATGGGAATATTTGCAGTTAATAATAACTCTAATATCCAAGGACTCGGATAAGTAGTGTCTGTTTTTTTCTGGTAGATGCCTCGTGTATTCACTTCTACAATGGCATTTGTTTTAGCAATCGCTGAAATCGTATCTTTCACCTGCTCTTGGTACCACGATTCAGTTTCAGCAAAAAACTTATTTTCAGGGTTCTGAATTTTCATTTTATCCAAGTGACCGATCACCGTTGGGCAATCCTGTTGAATCATTTCACGCGTCAATTCGAAGTAGCGAGTAAATGCGCGTTGATAGTCATTCTTAAAGATTTTTTCTAGGCCATCCAGAAAGAAAGAATGTAACCCATCAATTTCCCAGTGCTTTCCATTTTCGTAGCGATCTACAAAATGAACGGACCCAATGGTATAGTCTAATCGATTTGAAAATTGTCGAGGGCCGATTACCTGAGGTATAAAATCTACTTCTAACCCAGAGTATATTTCAATGGACTGATTGTGTGATTTTAAATTTTGGATGCTAGCGAGGTAATCATCCAACCGATTTGCTTTCATACACCACAGGCAATCAAATGGCACCGGAGCGTGTGATGAAAACCCCAATGCTTTTACATCGAGTTGCTTCGCCTTATCGAGGTGTTGTTCGAACGTACTTTTACCATCACAATAGTTGCTGTGTGTATGGTAATTGGCCCACATGGTTAGGCGTTTACAATTTTTGCAACACTCTCTTCTGCATAACCAGCTGAAGTAGTCATGCCCTTTCCGCCAATGGCCGTGCGAATATGAATGCGCTTTTCAATGTCCATTTCTACGATATCCTTTTCATTGTGTTGTGGATAAAACCCTGACCAGCTTTGTGCGATTTGAGTTACATCAAAAGTAACAATTCGTTTGGCTTCATTCAACATCAATTGATTGATGTATTCGCTTTGTGAAAAACCAAGGTCATCCGTTTTGTGCGCTTCCGCATATTCGTGTGAGTCGC
Source organism: Cyclobacteriaceae bacterium (assembly GCA_013140555.1). GTDB lineage: Bacteria > Bacteroidota > Bacteroidia > Cytophagales > Cyclobacteriaceae > ELB16-189. The sequence goes on from JABFSO010000496.1 coordinate 8,476, forward strand.
CTATAATGATAGAACCATCGATGGCTTTTTTAAACAAAACATGAATGCCCCACTTCTTCAATTCAGCAAGATGTGGAGGAGTTTGAACCGAAGCGTACGATGGACACTCTTGAAATGACTCGTATCTGCGAATCGTAAGACCTGTTAATATGTTTCCTTCCAGCGGGACGGAGGCCATGGGTATCGTGCGCAGCATTTGCAATTTGCTGACTATAATACCGCTGCTTCTGAATAAATCGGCAAATAATAATTTAAACTCACCGCCATTGCAAATGATGGCATGATCGGCTGTGAACTTTTCTTTTAAATGACTTGAAACAACTACATGATCGCCCTTCACTTCGCAATCAATAATGGTTGTTGATGGCCGATAGGTGAGGTTCGGAAATTTTTGAGAACTATAAATCAACAACCGGTGAATGAGTGTTTCTGGTTCAGCGCTTAGCTCTTGTGGAAAGAACAGCGCTTCCTTGCAATAGCTATTATTCAAGGTAGGCCATTTTTCAAGACATTGAGGGGTTGTTAATAAGTGTGCTTCGTAGCTGCGACTATCCATCAATTTCTTTAATTCATGGATTAACTGCAGTTCATCATCATCCGATGCAATGTAAACGCTGCCATTGTTTCGAATCGATACATCAAACTCAGATTGAATTTGCTGATAGGTGGAAATGCCTTTCAATCCATAGTTAAACCATTCAGATCCCATACCCGAAGGAACCACTTGTCCGAAGTTACGCACCGTAGCTTGTGTAGGGTATTGATCTTTTTCGGTGAGTAATACTTTTTTACCTAGGCGAGCTGCATGGTAGGCGTGAAATGTGCCTAGCACTCCGGCACCAACAACAATTACATCGAAATGATTTTGCATAACGTAAAATAAACGGCTCAATATGCTCAAACTTTGTTACCTGTGAGTTACTGAATGGCGAATTTATTTAAGCGTTAGAAAATAAATCACCAACATCACCACTTTTCTTTTAGAGTTGTTGACGGGGTAATGGGGTTGCGAAGCATCAAAAAATATAGAGTCTCCTTCGCGCAAAGCGATTTTGGCATCATTCACATAATAATCGCAATCACCTGACACAATGTATTTAAACTCAAACCCATCGGTAGTGGTGGGTTTCGATTGTGCATGAGGCTTGATGGAAAGCAAAACAGTTTCCATTGTGCAACTTTGTAGCGAGTGCGCAAAGATGTGCTTGTATTCAAATCCGGGTCGATCTTCTTTCTTGATTTGGCGATATTCTTTCTTTTTGAAATGTAGATAAGATTGGTTTTTAGTGACGCTCATCGCATCAAAGAATTCGCTTGGCTTGATCTCCAGTGATTGTATTAAAGTAAAGAATACGGGCAGCGAGGGGATTGTCCGCGTATTTTCAATTTTGGAAATAAGCCCTTTGGTGAGGTTGGTTCGCTCGCTCAGTGTTTGAAGTGTAATTCCTTTTTCAACGCGTAATGCTTTGATTCTCTTCGCAACAAGGGTAATCAATTCTTCATGAATCATAAATGGTTGTTTACTATTTGTCAACTTTTGGTTGAGTAAGCAAGCTAGTATGCAAATGTTACCTGATTGTTATTGAAAAGGCATCATTGCTCGAAGAGAAAAGGCATTTTTCATAAATGCACTTTAAGCCACCATTAATTTTTGTGCTTCGATCGGTTTAATCTTAACCGATCAATAACCTTGCTCTAAACTCAACGTCAATTGATAACTCAATCTTTGAGCAAGCTAATCTGACTAGCGAAAACTAAACCAAATCACACTTATGATTCAATTTTTACGATCAAAGATTGATAAGCAACATCTGGTGCAATACATGCTGCCGATATTGTTTATGATCATGTCGGCCACGACTGCTATGGCCCAGTATTCGGTATCCGGAAAAGTAACTTCCGGAGAAGATCAAAGCCCGCTTCCGGGTGTAAACATTTTGGTGAAAGGCACTGTCAATGGTACGATTACCGATGCGGAAGGTGCCTTCGTCATAACTGCATCTCCTAATGATGTACTATTGTTTTCCTTTGTAGGTTTTGTAACACAAGAAGTATCTGTAAGCAACCGCACAACGATGGATGTTGTTTTAGAGCCGGATGCCAAACAACTTACGGAGGTAGTAGTTACAGCATTGGGTATTGAAAAGAGTAAGGCTAAACTCGGCTACGCAATTCAAGATGTGAAAGGGCAAGATTTGACAAAAGCACGTGAGCCAAATGCGATCAACTCCTTGGTAGGAAAAGTAGCTGGCTTAAACATTGGCGCTTCTTCAGAAATCTTAGGTTCACCAAATATCTCCTTGCGTGGTCGGACTCCGTTTTTTGTGGTGGATGGAGTTCCACTCGTTTCAGATACGTGGAATATCAGCCCTGACGATATTGAAAGTTATACAGTGCTAAAAGGCCCTGCCGCGTCTGCACTATACGGATCTCGCGGTATTGATGGTGCGATCATCATTACTACAAAGCGCGGATCAAAAGACAAGAGAGGATTTAGCATCGATTTCAACTCATCTACAATGATCGAAAACTCATTCTTAACAATCCCTAAAGTACAAGATGAATATGGCCCTGGTGACCATGGACGCTATGCATATAAGGATGGAAAGACGGGACTAAATGATGCTGACTATGATATTTGGGGACCCAAATTCAATGGTCAATTGATTCCGCAGTATGACGGAGAATATACACCCGGCACTACTTACACCACTACCTTTCCAAGTGGCGGAGTACCTTGGGTAGGAAATATTAAGCCCACACCTTGGGTAGCACGTGGAAAAGATAATCTTAATCGATTCTTGGAAGCTGGCTTACTTTCAACAAACAACGTAGCCATATCTGCGAGTGGAGACAAATATGATTTGCGTTTTTCTTATACGCACAGCTACCAAAAGGGTCAGGTTCCTAATACACAATTAAACAGCGATAATTTTAATTTATCAGCTGGTTTCGATTTTTCAGACCGCGTTCGTTTGGAATCGAATATCAACTACAATCGCCAATACACACCAAATATTCCAGATGTAAACTATGGCCCGAATAGTATGATCTACAACATCATCATTTGGGGTGCAGCCGACTGGGACATTGAAGATATGAAAGATTATTGGGAGCCAGGTAAGGAAGGAATTCAGCAAAAATATGCGGAGCACACCCGTTACAACAATCCCTATTTCTTAACGAAAGAGTGGTTGCGTGGCCACAATAAAACAGATATCTACGGAAACTTGGCTTTAAAATTTAAGATCACGAATGACTTAGAATTAATGGCTAGAACTTCTGTGACGACTTATGACGTTTTAAGATCCGAGAAGTTTCCTTACTCAGCGACTGTTTACGGGCGTGAGCAGGCTAGAGGTGATTATCGAGAAGACCGCAGAAATTTGTTCGAGAACAACACCGATGTGTTGGCGACCTTCAATAAAAAGTTGACAACAGATATTTCTCTCACTGCATCAGTAGGTGGTAATCTTCGTACCTACGACTACCAGTCTACTTATATTACAACTGACTACTTAAACGTTCCGGCATCTTCACTTACCCCTGGAGCTTACACGTTTGATAATTCAGTAAATCCGATCAAAGCGTATAACTATAATGCACCCATGTCAGTGTTGAGCGGTTATTGGTTTGTTGATGCTTCCTTCAAAAGCTGGATTAATCTTGGTTTAACTGGTCGTTGGGACAAAAATTCAACGCTGCCGACTGCCAAGAATTTAGGTTTCTATCCTTCCGCATCGTTGAGTTTTGTTCTTTCGGAAGCATTAAAGTTACCTGAATTGATTTCGTTCTTGAAGGTTCGCGGTTCGTACGCGCAGGTTAATAAGGGAAATACATTCGCGAGCATTGGCCCAACACCAAGCGCCTCTTTCCCTTTGGGATATGGTTCAACTTATAATTCCCCTTACGATGGACCGGATTATTCTAACTCTGCTGTGTATAGTACTCCTTTGGTGTATGACAATAAGCCTGGGGCTTACTATCCAAATACGTTGACAAATAGCAATCTTGAAACTTATCAGACAACAGGTTCTGAAGTAGGATTGGACATTCGTTTCTTATCGGACAAAATTGGATTGGATGTTACTTACTTTAATAATATTGACGGGCCACGTATTTCTCCTCAGGCATTGCCAACTTCAACAGGTTATACAGGATTTCTGACAAATGGTGAAAAAACCCAGCGCCAGGGAGTGGAGATAACAATTAATGCAAAAGCAATTGAAAAGGGAGACTTTAAATGGAATGTGTTGCTTAACTGGTCTACGTTCCAAGAAACTTGGAAGGAATTTGCACCCGGTCAAACTCGTAAAGGGTTCTATCAAATTGGAGATCGTGTAGATGGCTATTATGCAGGAGCATTTTACAAAACCCCAGATGGCAAGCTGATCAATGATACCGGAGGCAGACCTATTCGCACAAACGTTGAACAATTTCTTGGGAATCTAAACCCGGATTGGTCATGGGGCTTTACAAATAAGTTCACTTACAAAAACTGGGGTTTAACGGTTCAGTTTGATGGTAGAGTGGGTGGAAAAATTGTAAACTACATCCAACGTCAAACGTTCCGTGGTGGTCGTCATATCGAGACCGTTCAAGGTGCAATGGGAGTTGCCCGAGAACAAGATGCATTGGGAGTTAAATCATATGTTGGGCCAGGTGCAGTTATCAGTAATGGGCAATCCATAAAATACGATCCAGTCACTGGCGCAATCACCAACTACAGCGAACTTCAATTTGCGCCAAACACAACTGCAACATTTTTACAAGATTACATCAGTCGTTACTACGCTGCAGAAGAAGCAAACCTTATGAGTCGTAGTTATGCCAAACTGCGTGAAGTAACACTTTCGTACAATTTTCCGGTTAGTTTCTTGAAAAGATCTTTCATAAGAGGAGCCACTGTGTCGCTGGTAGGCAGAAACCTACTTTATTTTGCTGAAAAGAGTGATATGGATATCGATCAGTTTGTTGCTCCTAACGGCTATGCCGACCTGCAAACTCCTTCATTAAGACGTTATGGGTTTAATATTAGCCTTACTTTCTAATCATTAGCGTATGAAAAATTTAATAACATCAGTATTAATTCTTGCACTTGCCTTCGGCACCTATGGTTGCCGTGACTTTGATGTGTTGCCTAACAATCCTAATCGGCCTGCTGCTGTTCCACCATCTTTAATTCTTCGGGGGATTGAAAGTGATCTAAACGAAGAACCTTGGAGTTTGGAACACCGCCAAAACCAATTTTGGTGCTGCAATTACAACTACTACGGTACCAACGAATATTGGGTAAAGGCAGATCTGAATTTTCTTACATTGAAGAATGTTTTGAAGATGGAAGAGACTGCCAATGCGAGTGTTAAAGCTACTCCGTATGGTGCGCTTGGTAAATATTTCAAGGCGGTTTATTACGCCAGAATGACTCAGAAAGTAGGTGACCTTCCACTTACAGATGCATTGAAAGGATTGGACGACAAAGATCCAAGCTATAACACGCAAAAGGAGATTTATGTCCAGATTCTAAAATGGTTGGATGAATCAAATGCAGAGTTGAAGACGCTTATAGCTAACAATGATATTTCATTGGAGGGAGACTTTCTGTATGGCAATGATCTATCCAAATGGCGCAAAGCGGTGAATACATTTACGCTTCGAATTCTTATTGGCTTAAGTAAAAAAGACAATGATGCGGATTTGAACATCAAAGCAAAGTTTGCTGCAATCGTCAACAATCCAACGGAATACCCCATCATGACTTCAAATGATGATAACATGAACTATGTTTATAATGGTACAACGCAACTTTACCCCACCAATCCGGGTAACAAAGGATTTGACAAGGGACGTTATAATATGGCTGATACCTATGTTAATGGACTTACTACGTTGAACGACCCACGCGTATTTGTGACGTGTAATCCTGCGAAAGCCAAGTTAACAAGCGGTCTTTTAGGAACCGATTTTGCTGCTTATGTTGGCGCACCGTCTGGCCAGAGCTTAGACGATATGTCCTCACAAGCCGGATTAGGAAATTTCTCTTATTCTAACCAAAAGCGATATTATGGTACATTATCTGGTCCTGAACCGAGCGTTCTCTTGGCCTATTGGGAAATGTGCTTCAATATAGCCGAGGGAATCAATCGCGGTTGGGCATCTGGAAACGCAGATACGTATTATCAAAATGGCATTAAAGCATCATTGTCATTTTATGGAATTACGGATGGGGCATCGATCAGTGTAACAAATCAAGACGAAGTAGTTATTGCTACGGTGACCGCATCAGTGACAAACTATTTAGCACAGCCTTCAGTGGCTTATGCTGGAAACAATGCCACGGGATTAAATCAAATACTTACACAGAAGTATCTTGCATTTTTCCAAAACTCTGGACAAGAGGCTTACTTCAATTACCGGAGGACAGGTGTGCCAGCGTTTCATGCAGGACCTGGTACTGGAAATACAGGTGTAATTCCTAAGCGCTGGTTGTATCCTTCTGATGAATCTTTTTACAATGAGGCTAATTTGAAAGCGGCTCTTACTCGCCAATTCACAACCGGAGTCGATGATGTAAATAATGATCTTTGGATCAACAAATAATTTTTAGTGCTGCGTGTTTTAATCAAAATTTCCGGAGTCGTATGGCTCCGGATTTTTTATTCTTGTCAAGACTATCTTAAAATTAAAAATGAAAATATATTATTTGATTATCGCCTTTATACTTGCCAACACGATAGTGCCAGCCCAGCAAAAAACAAAAACAGAAAATGTGATTCTAATTACATTGGATGGCATGCGCTGGCAGGAAGTATTTAACGGTGCCGATTCTTCTTTCATGCGCCAGCAACAACATTTGAAAGATGGAAATCTCAAGGCAAAATATTGGCGCAATGATTTAACCGAAAGAAGAAAAGCTCTCTTCCCCTTTTTCTGGAATACGATTGCCACACAAGGACAATTGTATGGAAATCGTGCGATCGGCAGCAAAGTAGATATCACCAACAATCAGTTGTTTTCTTATCCGGGTTACAACGAAATCTTAACTGGCCATGCGGACAACGAACGAATTCACAGCAATGATAAAATGTATAATCCTAATAAGAATGTTTTGGAGTATTTTAACTCATTGCCCGCGTTTAAAAATAAGGTAGCTGCATTTACCTCATGGGATGTCTTTCCTTTCATCATCAATGATAAGCGTAGCGGTGTGTATGTAAGTACTGGCTGGGAGCCGATAAAGGATAAGAAGCTGAATGATCGCGAACAGATGCTGAATCAATTGACACAGTCGTTGCCCAATCCACTAGGCGATGTGCGCCTGGATGCCTTTACATTTTATTATGGAATGGAGTATATGAAGAAGAATAAGCCACGTGTCATGTTTTTCGCTTTTGACGAGACAGACGACTTCGCGCATGGTGGCGAGTATGCCGCTTACCTCAACTCAGCGCACTACACCGATCGCTTCATTAGTGAATTGTGGGATTTCATTCAGTCCGATCCGACCTACAAGAACAAAACAACAATTATCATTACCTGCGATCATGGTCGTGGAGCAGATGCGGAAGGATGGAAGCACCACGGACAAAAACTGCCTGAGGCTACTCAAATCTGGTTTGCATTTCTAGGTCCTGATACTCCATCAATTGGTGAAGTGAAGTCGGGACAGTATTATCAAAATCAAATTGCCAAAACAATGGCTGCATTGCTTGGTGTATCCTTCGATGGCGAGGGAAAGATAGGAGATGCAATTGATGGAGTAGTAAAAAGGTAATCAGAATCTACTTGGTTCACTTGTACAACTAAATGCGTGGACTGTAAGATGGTTTATTCGCTTATTTCGAATTACTTGAAGCATTTATAATGTTGCAATTCTTATCTCTATTTATAAGCCTTTCAATTTGTTTTGACTTGAAAAGTCAAACAGTTAGAAAACTTCCGGTTATCATAGCACACCGTGGCGATCATACTGTATTCCCTGAAAATTCATTAAAGGCATTTGAAGTAGCCATTCGTAATGGATGTGATTATGTAGAAGTTGATCTTCGCACTACGGCAGACGGCCATCTGATTGTAATGCACGATGCAACCATCGACCGCACCACCAACGGAAAGGGAAGAGTTCGTGACTTGAAATTGAAGGATATTTTAAAGTATCAGGTTTTCAATCGAGATAGAACCTCATATCATCCCGAATCAGTCCCTGTCTTTTCTGAAGTTCTAAAAATTTGTAAAGGCCGCATTAAAATATATTTGGATTTTAAAGAGGCAGACGTGCAGTCAGCTTGGAAGATGATCCGATCCAACGGCATGGATTCATCATTGGTAGTATATATCAATCATCAAAAAGATTATTCAGAGTGGCGAAGAGTAGCTCCGCAAGTACCGCTTATAGTTAGTCTACCGGATTCGGTAAGAGCGCCTCTAGTTCTCGAAGAGTTTTTAAAAAAGGTGGATGCTGAAATTCTGGATGGTGACATTACGAAGTACACAACTGAAATGATTGTGTTGGCTCATTCGCTCAATCGGAAAGTATGGCTAGATTTCCAACATGAAGGCGAAGGGCCAAGTGACTGGATTAAGGGAGTTGATCTGAATATTGATGGGTTTCAAACCGATCAACCGCTTGCTCTCATGGAATGGCTATCGAAGGAAGATTAGAAGATTTATTTAGCTTTGAAAACAAATTACCTAACCTGTATAAATATGAAAGATCGCCCTATGTTTAAATATTGTTATACAGTGCTATCAATTTTATGCTTTCTAGTTACATTCATTTGGAGTTGTAAACAAGAGAACAAATCCGATAAAAAAAATTGGATGGCCACCGCACCTGCCGGTGATCGCTACACACAAATTGATCAGACGAATGAAACAGTCCTTCCCAACGGTCGCATTATTACACCAGCCGGAAAGCAAATTATGGTAGCGCCTCATCCATTTGGTTTAACATTAAGCCCAGATGGGAAAACGATTATCACGGCAAATTCAGGCACTGGTCCTTTTTCGATTTCAATCATTACAGATTTTAATTCAGCAACGCCATCGGTAAAACAAATACCCGAATCCGCCAACACTGAAAAGGGATTGCTGGAGGCCACCTTCATGGGATTGGCCATATCACCGGATAATCAAAAAGTGTATGTAGCAGGTGGTCAACAAAATCGTATTTATGTTTTTGATTTAAAAACGAATAAGAAGTTAGCCGAAATTAATTGTAATAAATCATTTGATGAATCGGATTATAGTGATGGATACATTGGCGATCTGGTGCTGAGCAGCGATGGTTCACGACTATATGCAGTCGATCAAATTGGTTTTCGCATGATCATCATCGACACAAAAACGAATCAGGTAATTTCAAATGTTGAAACGGGTCGCTATCCTTTCGGAATCGCTTTATCGCCCGATCAAAAAACGGTTTATGTTGCCAACGTGGGCATGTTTGAGTACAGCTATATCAAAAGTCTGGATAAAAAGAGACTGAAAGAAACTGCTGCAAAATATCCTACTTCCGCTTATGGTTCCAAAGAAATGCGCGAAGGAGTGAAGAACGATTCGATTGAATTTGCAGGTCTTGGTGATCCGAATGCTCCGGAATCTTTTTCGGTTTGGTCGATTGATGTTAGTAAGTCGAAACCCGAAGTAATCGCGAAAGTAAAAACCGGTATTTTGGTAGGACAGGAGGTAGAAGGAATTTCAGCTGTAGGTGGGTCAAGCCCAAATTCGCTGGTAGCCACAAATGATTTTGTTTTTGTAAGCAATGGAAACAACGATAATATTTCGGTGATAGATGTGGCGAAAGGAAAAGTAATGGAGAGCATTGAGCTAGAACTCGATGAGCGGCTAGGCAACTTAAAAGGAATCATTCCATTTGGGTTAACCATTTCGCCAGATCAGAAAAGATTATATGCTGCCGAAGCGGGAATCAATGCCGTGGCAGTTATTGATTTGCCAACGAGAAAATTAATCGGACACATTCCAACCGGTTGGTTTCCATCAAAGTTGAAGGTGACACCCGATGGAAAGCAATTGATTGTTTCCAATGCGAAAGGATTCGGAAGTGGTCCGAACGGAGGTGCAGAGTTTGAATCTACACACAAAGATAAATCCAGCTACATTGGCTCGCTGATGTTAGGAACCGTTTCTGTGATTGATATTCCTACAGATGACGTCATTCAATCGCTTACGCGGAAAGTGTTAGAAAATAATTTCCATTTCCGTGAAATTGTTTCGTCAGCAAATGATAACCCAATTCCCGCATATCCAACAGAAAAAGAATCTCCCATTAAATACATTGTTTTCATTTCGAAAGAGAACCGAACCTACGATGAGGTGTTTGGGCAGCTCCCTTCTGGCAAAGGGGATACTTCGCTGGCGCACTATGCTAAGAATGTTTCATTCACCAATCGCAACAAGTCATTGAGAGTAGAAAATGCGACTGTCATGCCCAATCATTTAGCGTTGGCCGAACGATTCAGCATCAGCGATAATTTTTATGTGGACTCAGATGTATCAGCCGATGGACACGTGTGGTTGACGAATACCTATCCTAATCAATGGATGGAAACACATCATCCTGCTGCATATGGCGACAGACGTTCGTTGCGCCAGGAATCGAAAGCACCGGGTAAGTTTGGGATGACAGGAGCTGCGGGGGCCATCTTTCCTGAGAGTTATAATCAAGCAGGTTCCATGTGGGAAAATTTAGAACGACATGGAATTGAGTTTTATAATTTTGGTTTCGGAGTAGAGTTTGATGCGGGCAGTTTTGCTGACTCTACCTTTAAGTATGGCGGTGTGCGTTACTTAGTTAACTATCCATTGCCTGGTCCGCTGTATGATCGCACCTCACGCAAGTTCCCCACATTCAACATGGCGATACCGGATCAATTCAGGACGGATGTTTTCATAGAAGAAATTACCGAAAGGTATATCCAACCTAAGCGTGAATTACCTTCTGTGCTCACCTTGCAATTGCTCAACGATCATGGCGCAGGCGAGCGACCCGCAGCCGGGTTTCCATTCAACGAAAGTTATATGGCAGATAATGATTTGGCTTTGGGACGTGTAGTTGAATTTCTGAGTCACACACCCTATTGGAAAAACATGATGATCATTGTTACGGAAGACGATGCACAGGGAGGAACTGATCACATCGATGCGCATCGAAGTTTATTGATGGTTATTTCTCCTTACGCGAAGAAAAATTTTAACAGCCATCAACATTACAGTTTTGGTAGCATCTTTAAAACATTCTGGAACATACTGGGAACTTCTTACTTGAATCAATACGATTTTGGGGTAAATAATTTGGGAGATTGTTTCTCGAATCAACCAGACTTTACGCCATACAATGCCGTTGCCGTTGATCCGCGAATTTTCGATCCTGCGAAAGCAATGACCCCGCTGCACGAGAATTTCGATTGGGAAGCATTTCGTAAATCTCCTGAGTTGGATGATCCGGAGGATATGAAAGAGAATGCAAAACGAAAAGATGATGGCAGAACGAAAGTGAATCATTGAAAATTGGACCGATGCAGTATTTAAGGTGGACAGCCATATTCTTCTTATGGGGCAGTAGTCATTTGGCTCTTTCGCAATTCAGCGGAGTAGTTGTCAATCAGATTACACAACAGCCAATTTCAGATGTGCACTTGGTTGTTATCGGAACTTCTATTGGTACTTCTACCGACTTATCGGGACAGTACAATTTGGAGATGAGTCGCACCGATTCGATTCGCGTGCGCATTAGCGCTATCGGATTCGCAACGGCTGAACGCACGCTTAGCAAAGGTTCGAATAGTCGAATAGAATTAGCTGCTTCATCCATTCTTCTCAATAACGAGGTAACGATAACAGCACAACGCAGCGAACGCCTTTCATTTGATGTAGCATTAGCCACAACCACAATCTCTTCATTACAGTTAAAAGAATATGGGGCGCGCTCTACACCAGAGGCTCTCATGAATCAAACTGGAGTTTGGGTTCAAAAAACAAATCATGGCGGTGGTTCTCCTATTGTTAGAGGCTTGATCGGTAATCAAATATTGCTTTTAGTGGATGGCATTCGGCTCAATAACGCAACGTATCGATACGGACCGAACCAATATCTTTCAACTATCGACCCTCAGTTAATCGAACGAATCGAAGTCAACCGTGGAAGTGGATCTGTGCTTTATGGAAGTGATGCCTTGGGTGGAGTCGTACAACTTCTCTCAAGAACACCTTCTTTTAGCACAGATGGTTTAAAGGTGCGCGGAGAGGTTTCAACCAAATGGATGAGTGCCGGAATGGAGAAGAGCCTTCGCCCTGAGTTGGAGTTCCAAGGAAAGAATGTAGCCTTCTTAGGTGGCGTTTCTTTTCGAAGTTTTGGCGATGTATTAGCTGGTGGAACTTTAGGATTTTTACGACCGAGCGGTTACGAGGAGCGTTCCGCAGATGCTAAACTATTGGTGCGTAACAAACTCGGTGATGTTTTCACTGCGGCCTTTCAGCAGACGACACAGCAACAGGTGCCGCGTTACGATCAAGTAGTTCAGGGTGGGTTCAAGACGTATGAATTTGAACCGCAGATACGTCAATTAGCATATATAAGGTGGGAGCATGCTATGCGAAACCCGTGGGTTCAGGCGCTTCGTATAACGACTTCTCTAAACCGATCAATAGAGGGAACAGTCTCTCAAAAGAATAATTCAGACGATCTTAAAAAGCAAAATGACGAAGTGAATACGGTGGGACTGATAGCAGAAATTCATTCCAATCCAATCGCCCAATGGCACGCTCAATCCGGAGTGGAATATTATAGAGATCACGTTTCGAGTAACGCAGTAGTTTTTAATACTTCCAATAATACCGAAACGCAACAACGTGGATCGTATGCCGATGGATCTGTTAGTTCGAATTGGGCAGTCTTTACGAACCATCAACTCGAGTGGAAGCGATTTCAGTTTTTAGCCGGTGCTAGGTGGAATGCAGTGGAAGTGAAAGTAATGGATAAGATATTTGGCGATCAGCAAATCAATCCACAAGCCTTGATCGGAAATGCAGGAGTCATGTTTTCAGTCAATCCAAGATTGCGAGTGATGGGAAATATGAATACAGGCTTTCGAGCTCCCAACGTAGATGACATGAGCAAATTTGGAACGCTCGAAGCCAATGTATTTGAAATTCCCAGCGGTGGACTTTCACCGGAGCGTTCGACAAGTGTAGAGGTAGGTTTTAAATATAAAGCCCCGAGACTTTCATGGACGATTACCACGTATCAAACCAAGCTTTCAGATTTAATTGATCGAGTACCTTCTACTTACTTGGGTTCTAACATATTTGACAGCAGAACTGTGTATCAAAAGAAAAATGTTGGTGAAGCACTCGTACAAGGTTTTGAAGCCGATGTTGAAATGCAAGTTTTGTCATCGCTTACGCTGAATGGAAATATAACGTACACGCATGGTCAAAATGAAACAAAGAATGAACCGATGCGAAGAATTCCACCTATGTTTGGTAAACTCGGTATTCGCTATTCACATTCTTCGGGTTTTTGGATGCGTGCAGAATGGGCAATGGCAGCAAGTCAATCTCGATTAGCGGCAGGCGATAAGTCGGATGTGCGGATTGCTATTCGATTAGTGAATGGGGAGATGCCTGCGTGGGATATTTTTGGAGTCTATGCAGGTTACTCATATAAGTTTGTTGGCGTTCAGATTTCGGCTCAGAATATTTTTGATAAAGCATATCGGGTTTATGCTTCTGGGGTGGATGGGTACGGGAGATGTTTCACTGCTTCCATTCGAGTTAGGTTTTAGATTTATAAAAAGTAGAGAAGAGATTGGAATCAACCACTTCTCTACTTTAAAAAAAAAATATTCAATAATCCAACCTTCGAATAAGAGCTAACGATTACCGATCTAATTTAAAATAAATGGGTAGCACCATTTTTACGCGCACGGGTTTGCCACGTTGTTTGCCCGGCTCCCATTTTGTAAGAGCAAGTACACGCATGGCTTCCTCATCACAACCAGAACCAATGCCTCTCAAAATTTTCAGATCAGAAGTTTCGCCATTCTTGTTGATAATAAATTCTACAAATACTTTTCCTTCGGTGCCATTGCGCTTCGCTTGTATCGGATATTTTATGGATTTGCCGAGTTGCTCGTAGAATGATTTGATGCCGTTGACAGGTTCTGGTTTTTTTTCTACTAGAATGAAGATGTTATTTTCCTCTGGATCAGAGTCCTCAACCATTGAAGATAAGGGCAATGGATTAGAAATATATTTCTCTAAGTCAATTTCAGGTGATTCTTCTGTTTCTGTTTCATTGCTGACAGCTACGATCTCTCCGATATCGGGGGTTGTTATTTTCTTTGGCTCAAGTTTATTTATTCTCTCCGAACTTGGTGGAGTATCAATGGTAGTGCTGGGAATAATAAAATCAATTGGCGGCTCTTCAGGTAAAGGATTATGAAACGTACTCGTGGTTTTTACGGTCTTCCACTCAAAAGCAGAGATGGCGAGTCCAATACTAATTGAGAGACCGATCAAGAAAAATTTGTTTCGTTGTCGGCTCAAATCATACGCGGGATTTTTCTTTGCTTCCATAAGTTTGATTGTTTAAGTTTTGTGTTCATAATCCGAGATGATAATAATGGTCACAACACTTTTGAAATTATAATTGTGGATTAAATGAAGAAGATCTATTGATGAGAGTGATGACAGAAATAATTCAATAGATAGAGTGAAGGATTGCGTTTGAGGATATTCTTATCAAACTAGCGATTGCTATTCACACGCACCTCTTTCTGAGGCGTTTCTTTAATTTTTGCTTTCTTTTCCCATCGGTTGATCATGATATATAAGACGATGATTCCGGCAATCAAAACGAAAAATGTAAACACACGAACGATTTTCTTCATGCGTTTTTCTTGCTCATGCTGGCGTAACACCGCATCGTAATTACGAAACCGTTCGGTACCGCGAGCGGTGAGCCGTTGCCTGCGCATTCGTATTTCGTGTTTACCCATTGTATTTTACTTTGATGTGGAAGTGCGTCCGTAGTTTATCTAATGCCCGGTACGTCCGCATTTTCGCACCACTTTCTGTAATATCTAAAATAAATGCAATTTCTTTAAAGTCTTTGTCTTCAAAAAATCGCAATTCCAAAACCTGAATCATATCGGTGGGCAACTCATTCATATAGTTGATCACCTTATTCACGATTTCCTCATCCCATTCATCGCTCGCCTGCTCTACCAATTCTTTCACTTTCAGCTCTTCAATGCTGAAAACTTTTTTGCCTTTGCTTTTGCGATAATGTTTGTTCACTTCATTACCTGCAATTTTATAAAGCCACGCAGAAAAAGGAAAGCCCCTGAATTCATATTTGTGTAAATGATTCAACGCATTCACAAATGTCTGCGAACAAAGGTCGCCCGCCAATTCTTCATCGTCCGTCTGTCGGTAGATGTAATTAAAAATCCGGTCAAAATAATGCTCATAGATTTCGCCAAAAGCCTGCGAGTCTTTTTTCGATCGTTCGATCACTTCTTGCTCTTTTCGGATCTCAGCTTCCGACATGCGATAGGCGGTTTATGGTCTGCTACAGCGTAATAGTTCAGTAGCTTGGGGTAATAATGCAAAGGATTTCATAAAGTCACAACTTTTATTTCTTTGGTTCGGCTTTTAGACAAACGGCTTTTTCATACTTTAATGTAAATGCGCTATTTTGCCAAGATCATAGATAAAACTAGATGAATCAGCAGACAATCACCCTATATCGACCCGTCAATCAGAAAGAGCTCGACTTAATTGAAGCGTCTACGTGGAAGAGGTTTCCACCCCGATTAATGGAGCAACCTATATTTTATCCGGTTACGAATTTGGAGTATGCCCGCCAAATTTCTACCATGTGGAATGTGCCTGCGTATGGAGTGGGTTATGTTACTAAGTTTGATGTAGATGCAAACTATGCTAGTAAATTCCCGATTCAAAATGTAGGTGGACATATACATAATGAACTGTGGGTGCCTGCCGAAGAGCTAGAAGAATTTAATTCGCATATAGTTGGATTGATTGAAGTAGTTGAAACCCATCATAAATAATTAGTATGAAAGCTTACCATTCATTGTTGTTAGTGTTTCTCACAATTTTAGTAACGAATTGCACAGTTACACGGCCAACGCCCTATGCAAATCCTGCCGCTGGCTCGCATGATAAAGAAACGATTACGAGTTCTCTCTTTACGGATAAGGAAAGTACCATTTCTGAGTCGGACATACAGCGACTATTGAATGGTAAAATCCGTTTGCCGGATACCGTACGGGTTGCAGTCTTCAAATACGGCAGTTCATCGATCAGTCGTTACTTTTCATATTGGCAATCGGATGAAGAATACCTTCGAACACAACAAGCCTTTGTGGATGAGTTGATCGATAAGATTGGCCAATCTTCAAATGTAAAAAAAGTTATACCGGTGCCATCGCTGATGGTCACTGCCAAGCCAACGATGACACAGCTTCGCGAAACAGCTGTTCGCTTACAAGCAGATGTTTTGATTGTCTATTCAATGACAAGCGACATCTATTATAAATACCGGCTGTTTAAGAAAAGTGAAGCCAAAGCATTTGCAACAACAGAAACTATTTTGATGGATACCCGAACTGGGGTGATACCACACTCATCGGTGATTACAAGAGATAAAATAGTAATGAAAGTACAGGAAGATTTGTCTGATGAAGAAACGAGAAAGAATGCGGAGCGCGAAGCCATCATGGCTACCTTAACTGAAACTGGAAATCGCATCGCTCAATTCTTAAGTAAAAAATGAAAAATGTAAAGGATTGCATCCTTGAGATTCACAATTTTCTTGAAACAACTTTTCTGCAAATCGATCATTGGTTTGATAGGGCTGAACCATGTCGTCAATATAAACCTTTGAATGGTGGTTGGTCTGTTGATCAGATATTGGAGCATATTTCTTTAACAAATCATTTTCTGTTGATTCTCATTTTAAAGGCAACAAAAAAATCGTTGGAGAAAAAAGCATCCACACCGGATTGGCAACAAGAAGTTGCTGATTATTCTTTTCAATTAGAAAAATTGCAACAAGTTGGCGTACACAAATCTTTTTATTGGATGCGTCCGGAGCACATGGAGCCAAAGGGTGATATTACATTAGTTGAAGTGCGGCAAAAATTAAAAGAGCAATTACACCAATGTTTACAAGTGTTGGACCAATTAAAGAATGGAGAAGGGGCTTTGCATAAAACTACCATGACAGTTAATTCCTTAGGAAAGATGGATGTTTATGAGTACCTCTACTTTTTAGCTCAACATGGTCAGCGCCACGTCACCCAAATGGAGAACAATCGAGCGGAGTTCGATAGCCATGGGCTAGTGAAACAGGTATTTGAATAGCGCTCATCCGCATTTAGTCTGGCCGTTTCCAGCGATTTCAAAACTTGGATAGACCATTCATCAATTTAGCTGGTATACCACCAAATATTTTTTTTAGATTACCTCTAAAT
>JABFSO010000290.1 GCA_013140555.1 Cyclobacteriaceae bacterium
TCTGATGACCCTACAGTAGTATTCTCAAGTACTACTAACTCAAAAATAACCGCAACCTTTAAATCGGCAGGGTCTTATCCAGGAAAGTTGACAATCACAAATTCGAAGTATAGTAAGTTTATTCAAAAGACGGTTGTGATAAAAGAGAATGACCTAGTTAGTAACAGTATTATTCTCAATAACCTTAATTTATTCAGTAAAGAATTCGCTTCTGCGTATCAATGGTTGAAAAATGGCGTTCCGATTTCCGGGGCAACTGCAAGGAGTTATGCGTTTAATGGTGCAGCAGGAGAATATGCAGTGATAACGTATAGCAGTACGTGTAATATGATTTCACCCCCGCTGGTTATTACTGGGATTGAACAACTTCCGGGCGAAAATTTCGTTGTATTTCCAAACCCAGCGAAAAGTCAAATTAACGTATCGTCTACAATAGAAGCCCCCTCATCGATTCGTGTTTTTGATATTATTGGAAATCTAAAAATTGAAACGCAAATTTTGGGAAATGAACCGATTGATATATCTTGCCTGAGTAGTGGCCTCTATATTTTAGAGTTAGATAAAAATAATGTTAAACTCCGAACCAAATTTATTGTAGCAAAATGAGATTAAGTGTAATGATTCAAATGATTCTTGGGATATTGGTAACCAATGTAGCGTATACCCAGCTATTAAATATCCCACGAATTGGCAATGAGGTAATGACTGAGACAAGATATGTAGAATATCAGGGCTCTCCGTATTTATATTCTACTTGGAAACCAAGTAATATTTTTGATAAGGAAGGCAAGGAATATAGAGATGTACAGGTAAAGTACGATTCCTATAAAGACCATTTCGAGGTTAATCAAGACGGGAAAATTTTAGTTTTAAGTAAGACATTGTACCCTAGAATTGAATTCAACTTTCGTGATGAAGAAGAAGATAAATCGGTACGTAGGCAGTTTGGTACAGGTTTTTTTGTTGATGGTAAGAACACGGAAGACTATTTCGAAATAATCCACTCAGGAACTTATAAGTTTCTTAAGAAAATTAAGACTGAATTAGTCGAGGAAACTGTTTCTTCTTACGGAACAAGTTCACATGTTAAAAGATTCGTTACAACCACGCATTACTATCTAATTGATGGAACGAATTCGGGAAAAGAGTTTAAACTAAATAAGAAATCGTTACTGGAAGCAGCAGGTGATAAGAGAACCTCTTTTGAAGAAGTCATCCAAAAAAGTGGGATTAAAATCAAAAAAGAGACAGATGTGGTGTTGTTGCTGATGAATTTCTAATAGAGCTCTAATCTTGATGATCTGTTGAGTTTTTCTTCTGGAATACTCAGCAGATCATTTGTTTTTTAGCTTCAATTGACCAACATATTCCCTCGCCCCATCCTCCAGCGAATAAAACTCTTTTGAATATCCAATACCTTTCAGTTTTTCCATTTTAGCTTCAGTAAAGTATTGGTATTTATCGCGAATGTCAATTGGTGTGTCGATATACTCGATCAATGCGGGTTTATCGAGTGCAGAAAATACGGCTTTCGCCAGATCGTTGAATGTGCGAGCCTTGCCTGAACCTAAATTGTAGATACCTGAATTTTTTCGGTGGTGCATCAAGAACATACAAACCTCTGTCAAATTTTTTACATAAACAAAATCACGCATCTGCTCTCCATCTTTGTAGTCCGGATGATGCGATTTGAATAATTTCATCTTACCGGTTTTTTGAATTTGGTTGTACGCATGCCAAATCACGGAAGCCATTCTACCTTTATGATATTCGTTGGGGCCGTACACATTGAAGAATTTTAAACCTGCCCAGAAGAACGGCTTTTCCTTTTGCTCCAGCGCCCACACATCAAACTCTTGCTTCGATAAACCATACGGGTTCAATGGTTTCAGTTGAGGTATCAGTGCTTCGTTGTCGTCATAACCATTTTCACCATAGCCGTAGGTAGCGGCAGATGAAGCGTAGACTAAAGGAAGTTGATAGAGACAGCAGCGAATCCAAACTTCTTTCGTGTAATCGGTATTGAGTTGGTGTAATAAATCTATGTCGAACTCGGTGGTGTCAGTGCGGGCGCCAATGTGAAAGACAAATTCTACCAATTCGTAGTTTTTATCCAACCACTCAAAAAATGAATCTCTGTCTACTTTTTCCTGAATCCGCAGACCTGTCAGATTCTTATTTTTCTCAGCGTTATCAAACTTATCTACTGCGATGATCGCGTTGAAATTATCTTCATTCAAACGTTTTATGAGGCAGCTTCCTATGAAGCCCGCGGCACCGGTTACAATAATCATGATCGTCTATTTGTTGCAATTTACTACAAATGGGCTATTGTGCTCAGTTGATTCAACCATTGTATATTTGCAGAACCATTGAAAATATGATTTACGTTAGCCGGAAGGAGCATTTTAATGCGGCACACAAGCTCTACAATCCCTCGTGGAGTGCCGAAAAGAACAAAGAGGTTTTTGGGCCCTGTGCCAACGAAAACTGGCATGGTCACAATTTTGAATTAATTACAACAGTGGCAGGTAATCCCGACCCTGAAACTGGTTTTGTTATTGACCTGAAAAAACTGAGCTCCTTGATCCGAAGCGAGGTGATCGAGAAACTCGATCATAAAAACCTTAATCTGGATGTTGATTTCATGAAAGATAAAATGGCTAGCACTGAAAATATTACCATTGAAATTTGGAAGATATTGGAACCAAAAATCGCGCAAATCAGTAAGTATGGAACGCTACACTCGTTGCGCCTTTACGAAACCCCTCGCAACTTCGTAGATTATTTTGGAGGATAACGATCATTAAAATAAAGAACTTGAAATTTTACATCATAGCGGGCGAGCGATCAGGTGACTTGCATGGAGGAAATTTAGTAAAGGCGATGTTGCGCAAATCTCCTAATCTTTCCTTTCGGGGATTTGGTGGTGATGAAATGAAGGCAGCCGGTGTCGAGTTAGTGATGCACTACGATCAGTTGGCTTTCATGGGGTTTGAGGCAGTGATCAACTTCTTCAAAATTGCCAAGTATATGAGCGATTGCAAAGCGGATGTGCTTGCCTATCAGCCAGACGCGCTCATCTTAATCGATTATGGTGGCTTCAATCGACAAATGGCCGCCTTCGGAAAAAAGAACGGCATCAAAGTTCTTTACTACATACCACCGAAAGTTTGGGCCTGGCGACAAGCACGCGCCTGGCAGCTGAAGAAGAATGTAGATCACATGTTTGTGATTCTGCCTTTCGAAAAGGAATTTTTCAAAAAATATAATTTCGAAGTGGATTATGTAGGCAACCCGGTGTTGGATGCTATTAAATCATTTGTACCTAATCCGGAATTTCTTTCGCAGCATGGTTTAAGGAAGGAATCGAAAATTGTTGCACTCCTTCCGGGAAGCAGAAAAATGGAATTAGAGCGAATGGTTCCTGTAATGGCGGATGTGGTTCGAAGGATGCCCAACGCTCATTTTGTGGTGGCGGCTGTGCGAAATTTACCGGAAGAATTATATCAACCATTGAAGGAGGTTGGCAATGTTAAGTTTGCCTATGATGAAACCTATGATTTACTGAGTCATGCATCTGCAGCTATTGTTACAAGTGGAACAGCTACTTTAGAAACGGGTCTTTTTAAAGTGCCGCAAGTTGTAGTTTATAAGGCAGGAGATTTAGAATATTGGATCGGAAAGAAAGTAGTGAAGGTGCCATTCATCTCGCTGGTAAACCTCATTGCAGGGAAAGAAGTTGTAAAGGAACTGATCCAAAGCAATGCAACGCCTCCAAAAGTGCAAGCGGAACTCCAGCTCCTTTTGCAGGAAGGTACCTATCGTAGTGGCATGCTCAACGAATACGATAAACTTTATCAGACTTTAGATACGGAATCCGCATCCGAAAATACAGCGGGTTTAATTCTCGCTTACCTAAAACCTAATTCCTAATTGTAAATCAGGTCCTAATTGTAAATCAGGCTTAAGCAACTTTCAATTTGCTGTAGTGTGATTTGTTGAATTTCTCTTCCGCGTAAGCGCGATTAATCACCAAACGATCTGTGGTTTTATCGGAAGGCAATTCAAACATGGCATCGTTGATGATCGCTTCGCAAATCGAGCGTAGACCGCGAGCTCCTAATTTGAAATCAACCGCTTTTTCAACAATAAAATCAAGTGCGCCTTCTTTGAATTCCAGTTCGATGGATTCCATGTCGAAAAGCTTTTTGTATTGTTTCACCAACGCATTTTTAGGCTCTGTTAAAATTTTGCGTAATGTGTCGTGATCCAAAGGATTTAAGAATGACAACACCGGTAATCGTCCGATCAATTCAGGAATGAGTCCAAATGTTTTTAGATCTTGTGCGGATACAAATTGCAATAAATTGTCTTTGTCAAACTCGCTTGGGTTCACGCTTTCGGCAGATGCGGCAAAACCCAATGGACGGGTATTTAATCTGCGTCCAATCACTTTAGAGATTCCTTCAAACGCACCTCCGCAGATGAACAAAATGTTTTCGGTATTCACCGTAATCATTTTTTGATCCGGATGCTTACGACCGCCTTGTGGTGGCACGTTCACTGCAGTGCCTTCTAATAACTTTAATAATGCTTGCTGCACGCCTTCACCACTCACATCGCGGGTGATGGAAGGATTATCGGATTTGCGCGCGATTTTATCAATCTCATCAATGTAAACAATTCCGCGTTCTGCAGCTTCGGTGTTGTAATCAGCGGCTTGGAGCAAGCGCGTCAAAATACTCTCAACGTCTTCACCTACATAACCGGCTTCAGTAAGCACAGTTGCATCCGCAATACAAAAAGGAACTTGTAAAATTTTTGCCAGCGTGCGTGCAAGGTATGTTTTACCGGTTCCTGTTTCGCCTACCATAATGATATTCGATTTCTCGATGGTAACATCACTATCAATCTTGCGCTGTGTCAATCGCTTGTAGTGATTGTATACCGCTACCGACATCACTCGCTTCGCTTCATCTTGACCAATCACATACTCATCCAAGAACTTCTTGATCTCGCGTGGCTTGATCAACTTGAAGTTGGGCAATGTGCCCGTCTCTACTTTATTCTTTTTTTCTTCTTGTAGAATCTGGCTCGCTTGTGTTACGCATTTATCGCAGATGTGGGCATGAATGCCTGAAATCATCAGGTCGACATCTTTTTTATTTCTGCCACAAAACGAACAAGTAACTTCTGCCATTTTATTATGTTAATGTTTGAACCAATTGGGTAATGCGTTCACGAACGAAAAGCAAAGATATTGATTATCAGCTCATCAACCCATTACCCAACCAATCAAATTTTACTTCTTATTACGCTCTAAAACCTCGTCAATCAGGCCGTATTCCTTGGCTTCGGATGCGCGCATCCAGAAATCACGATCAGAATCCTTCTCGATTTTATCGTAAGTCTGGCCGCTGTGTTTTGCTAGGATGGTGTAAAGATCTTTTTTCAGTTCAAGGGTTTGTCTCATTGAAATCTCCATGTCTGACGAAGTACCTTGCATTCCTGCAGAAGGTTGATGAATCATCACACGTGAATGCGTAAGAGCCGATCTTTTCTTTGGTGTTCCGGCAGCCAATAAAACGGCTCCCATGGAAGCTGCCATACCGGTGCAGATAGTAGCAACATCCGGATTAACATATTGCATGGTATCGTAAATGCCCAAACCCGCATAAACGGAGCCACCGGGGCTATTCACATACATGATGATATCTTTCTTTGGATCGGACGATTCCAAGAACAAGAGTTGCGCGGTGATTACGTTCGCCACATAATCATCTACTGCCGTACCGAAAAAAATGATTCGATCAGCCATCAATCGCGAAAAAACATCTATAACAGTGGCGCGCATTTGGCGCTCCTCCACTA
>JABFSO010000289.1 GCA_013140555.1 Cyclobacteriaceae bacterium
ATCTTAAGTTTAGTTACTCTTTTTGTTCACGTTAATTTGATTTTTAAATTGTTACCATTTATTACAGCCAGTTTATTCTACCTATCGAATACGCTAGTTATTAATATATTGTTATTAATTATCAAATATCTCTTCTCAATGATTAATTTTAAGTTTCTTGGAAAGAGTAATTCATATTCTTCTCTTTTACTTATGGGCTCAAGGTAAAGAGCTGTTTGCCCCTTTGGTACTTTAATAATCAAAAGAGTTTCATTGTTAACTGGAGCTGACACACTTTCGTTGTCCTTTCGATAAGACAGATCTAATGAGGTGCTTAAAAATCCTTTATCACAAAGAAATTCTCTGCTATTATCTATCATTTGTTCAAAGGCCAAGTTTGGTATTCTCCTAATAACAACTAAATTTTGTTCTACTTTTATCTTTTTTAACTCCTGATCAAGAACACTGATTTGATTAATTAGCGAATCCTTGACTGAAGAATAACAAGGCTCATTTTTACCTCTTAACAAATCATTTATCTTTAAACTATTATATCCAACGTATAAGGCAAGAATTCCATAGGGTAAGTAGTCCCTGTTATTAAAATTATCGACCGAATCATATTCTAGTTTTACCTTGTGATGGTATTCATGGTACTTATAATGCCATTCTTTAATTGCTGCCGAATCTAGATAGAATAAATAATTATTTGGTTTGAATTCCAATCTAATTAATCTATTTATTATCTTCATAAAACACCACTCAAATATTATTTGATTCAAGTAGATAGCAAAATTTCCAAAAGACACTTTCACAAATTCAGTTTTAAATCTATTTGTTACTTACTACTAGTTTTCTGATTATTATTAAGCTTATAATTTTATAACTAGATCTTGATAAATCTAACACGTAATAATGATCGCAATTAATTCTGCCAAATCTCGCTCTTCCCTCCCACACCTCCAAAAAAAGTCTTGTCGTAAAATCTCTACAAGATCGTGTAGAGATTTCATGACAAGAAAGTCCGGAATTCTTTTATATTGGAGCGCGTACTAGGACTTGTAGTCAATAGTCAATGGTCATTGCGGGCGTGTTGCTAAACGTGCAGTCTACATGTCTGAATCAGGAGTTACAGGATTTTATGATTGACATGATTCATAGCTCACAACCTCGGATCAATCTCTTCGCTCTCCAATGCCAGCACAGCAAATACACACTCATGTACTT
The DNA here is from genome assembly GCA_013140555.1 of Cyclobacteriaceae bacterium. GTDB lineage: Bacteria > Bacteroidota > Bacteroidia > Cytophagales > Cyclobacteriaceae > ELB16-189. The sequence continues at coordinate 1,207 of JABFSO010000289.1, forward strand.
TTCGTAACGGCTCTTTTTTGACAAATCGCTCGAGTGATTCTACACCCAACGCAAATTCGCGCAGGGCGAGTGAACGTTTGCCGGAGAGTCCACGGTTCTTTAGCCGCTCACTGTTTTCAGGTGCGGTGTATTCCGGTCCATAGATGATGCGCAGGTATTCTCTGCCTCGGCATTTAATAGCCGGTTGCACTAATCCTTTCTTGCCGGTGGTGATAAACTGATGCGGTTTAATCACCATCCCCTCTCCTCCTTTGTTTGTCAGTTCGGTCCACCATTGTATCGTTGCGTCCACCGCAGCCTGATCATGCAGATCCACTACGTGATACGGTGTTGCTATGAGCCACTGCGGGTCGTGCGCACACAACAAACGAATTTCGTTCATGTGCCACGCATGATCTTTGTCTACATGCACTGCGCCTTCGGTGGCCAGAATATGAAACGGTGCCAGCTTGTAATTGTCTACACTATGCACCGGCCAGCAATAGTTTCTGTACGCGCTGGTGTAATCGGCCATCATCTCCTTTTTCGCAGCGAAGCGTTTCTGCAAATCGTCTAGTCCATCCAAGTTGCGAGCACCTGTTTGGGTTAATACATCCATCACATTGGTGAGTGCAGCCGATGCGGCCGCACCTACGGATGCATATTGATCTTTTAGCAAGACCTGCGCTTTGGCAGACCATGGCATCAACTCCGCATCCAGACAAACCCAATCGGTTTGAAAGCGTGCCCAGAAGTCGGCACGTGTTAATGCTTTGTTCACCCGATCGAGGAACTGCTTTTCCAGTTCACTGTCGGTAAAGAAGTTTCTGCCGGTGCGCGTATAACAAACTCCGATGCCTTCATTCTCAATACCAAAGCGCGTGCGAATGGCTTCTTCATCTTTGCCGATGACGAGGATGGCGCGTGAACCCATGTGCTTTTCTTCGCACACTACTTTATCCACTCCCTGACTTTTGAAATAATGCAATGCTTCGATCGGATGCTCGAGGTAGTCGTTCAACGCACTGGTTTCAGATGGCGACATCGTAGGCGGCAGGTAGATGAGCCACTTCGGGTTGACGGCAAACCGGCTCATCACTTCCAGTGCTGCAATGGAATTCTCTTCGCGAACGGTGATGTTGTTTCGCAGGCGCGTAGTGATGATGCGCTTGCCCATCACATCGGCCATATCCAACACATCGTCATGCTCTTGTTGCTGACTCAGTGTTTTCGTTGCATTCCAATTCAACGGGCGTACGGGTTCGGTATACACCTGCAAGGCATCTACCGAAACCAATTCTTGTTCGGGGTATCGCAACGTAGTTAATTTTCCGCCAAACACACAGCCGGTGTCAATGTCGATGGTTCTGTTCAGCCATTGTGCTTGTGGCACAGGTGTGTGACCATAAACAACTATTGGTTTTCCTCTGTATTCGGATGCCCAATTGAAACGAACGGGCAATCCAAACTCATCGGTTTCTCCGGTTGTTTCTCCATACATACAAAATGAGCGCACTGCTCCACTGCCTCTGCCGTGCATCTCTTCTTTCAATCCCGCATGAGCGACTACGAGCTTGCCGCCATCTAACACATAGTGACTGACCAAGCCATAGAGGAATTCTTTCACCTGATTGATAAAGTGCGGGCTCTCGTTTTTTAATTGCTCTACGGTCAATGCCAGGCCGTGTTTGAGTTGCACATCTTTGCCACGCAAATATTGGTGTAGCTTCATATCGTGGTTGCCGGGCACGCAATATGCGGTTTGGTTGTTGACCATACTCATCACCAACTTTAACACCGAAGGCGAATCGGGGCCACGGTCCACTAAGTCACCCAGAAAAATAACTTTTCTTCCTTCGGGTGCTTGTACGTTAAAACCATAATGTGTTGAATCGTTCTCTGCCTGCTGAATGGTGTAACCCAACTTGGTGAGTAGGGATGTCAATTCAGTAAAACAACCGTGTACATCGCCAATGATATCAAATGGACCGGAGTCTTCTTTTTTATCGTTGTATAGTTTATCTCTTTTTACGGAGGTGATGGATTCGATCTCTTCGACTGAATCAAAAATATAGATATGCCGGAAGCCTTCGCGCTTCAGGTCTTTGATGGAGCGCCTGAGTTGTGAGCGCTGTTGAGTGATTACGTGCTTTCCGAAATGTCTGTCGGGGCGATTGGTGTTTCGATCTTCACACACGCGCTCGGGCACATTCAATACAATGGCTACCGGAAGACAATGGAAACTTTTTGCCAATTGTACCCAAGGCTTGCGGGCTTCGGGCTGCACGTTGGTGGCATCGATCACAGTCAGCAATCCATTTTTCAAACGCTTGGATGCAATGAAGTTCAATACGTCAAAAGCATCATCGGTAGCTGCCTGATTGTTTTCATCATCGGACACGATACCACGGCACTTATCAGACGATAGTACTTCTGTTTCCTTAAAATGTTTTTTGGCAAAAGATGATTTGCCGGAGCCGGATATACCCACTAAGACAACCAGGGAAAGTTCAGGGATTTTTATTTCTGTGTTCATGCTATCTATTGTAATGTTTCAGCACGCTGCCGAGTGAAAATCGCCATCTGGCTGGGAGCTCCTACGTTTTCAGATTCTTCTCCGATCGGTTTGAACACTACTTGGTATCCATTCTTTTCGGCTACTTGCCGACCCCATGATTCAAATTCAGTTCGAGTCCATTCAAAGCGGTGATCGGTATGGCGCATTTGATTGGCTTCCATCTTTTCGAACAGGGCATTGTACTCGCTGTTGGGCGTTGTGAGCACGACTGTGTTGGGTTGAGCAAATTCAAAAACAACTCGTTCAAAAGCGTGGAGTCGGTTGGGATCGAGATGTTCAATCACTTCTACGATCGCAGCTGCATCAAATCCATACAATCGCTGGTCGCGATAGGTAAGTGCTCCTTGAAATATCTCGAGGCGCTCTCTTTGTCGCGGTGCCATTTCTTGTAAGTGCAATCGCTGACTTGCTTTTTCCAACTCGCGAAAGGAAACATCCACGCCCACAATTTTATCGAACTGTTTTTCTTTCAAAAGCATCTTGATCAATTTTCCTTCTCCACAACCCATATCCACCACCGATTTGGCTCCGGCAATTTTAAGTTCTTCGAGTACACATTTTAATCGTTTATAGTGCAATGTTTCTTTTGCCTGATCGGGTACTTCGTCCATCGCTACTTCTTCGTTCCATTCTTCGTCTTCGAGCAATCGGCTCAGTGCATTGCGTGTTAATCCGCCAATTCCTTTTAAGTAGCGTCTGGTGATTTGTTCTTTCTCCGGATGATCTTTTAACCAGCCTTCACCTTTGTCTAACAGCTTTTCTACTTCCTGAGCACCAACCCAGTAATGTTTATCTGTGTCGAGTGCCGGAATCAATACATAGATGTGCGACAATACATCTTTCAGTTTAAAGTTTCCGCTGAGCTTGAGTGTAAAGTATTTGCTCATGCCCCACTCTGTAAATTGATGATCTAACATGTGTCGTTCCAAATCCACCTGGTAGCCCAATGGTTCAAACATTTTGCGGATCAATGTTTCACCTCCTTTGGGAGCCGGCAAAACAGAAATCGTGATTTCAAATGGCATGACCAGATCGACTAGTTCGGGTCGTTTGTTGCAGGTTCCATTCATGGCAGTGGAAAATGCTTTTGACAGCGCTACACTCATGAACGAAGAAGCTACATAGGGACGATCGTTTACATATTGTCGTAGCGCAAAAGCACCGTCAGCAGTTTTTCCTGAGTTTCGTACCAATCCAATCGGGTCGATATCGAGCAACAACGCTACGGTGCATTGCGTGTCGGTAGCCTGTGGATAGAAGATGTGCGCTTTGCCATTGGATAACTCAATGGTTTGGTACTTGTCCGGATGCTTATGCAACAGGTGGCTAAGATCGGTAGCCGGGTTGTGTGTAGTGGATAGAGTCAATAGCATAAAGTCAATTTTCTAATACCGTTCTTTATTTCAAAAGTATCATCGTCTTCGGCTGGTTAGCCGACCATAACAGCTAACCCTATTTAATTAGATCTTAACTCAAATTTATAAATATCAAAATTCGGATTCTTTGCTTGTTCTGTAGTGATAGCACGAAGTAAAACGGTGGCATCTTCTTTCAGCCTCGTTATCATTTCTTTTTTCGATAGGCCTGCATATTCCAAATCTTCAAAGTAGTAAACATAAAAGCCCAAATTCTGGAGGAATGGAAGCTCGCTATAACTCATTCTAAGAAAATCGCGAAGAATGCGATCTTGAGAATCTTTACCGTCAATCAAATCTTGTAGGTTTACTTTCAGCTTCCATAGCATAAAATCTTTTTGATCATAATAGTGCAGCATCACATCTCTGAATGCATGAAGTGCGCCTTCATGGCGGTAGTTAAAGGCAAACAACTCCAGAATCAAGGAGTCATTCATTTGATCTGCCAAGTCATTTTGGTCATAAAGCCAGGCTTCAAATGCTGCGAGTGGCCATTGCTCTTCGATTACCCTGAACACTTTTATCTTTACTTCTTCCTGCCGATCCATTTTCTATCTTTTCCTCAAATGTAAATGGTGGCTGCGCAGTCTTTTTGCGTAGGTGGGGAAATTTTCTGGGGAATTAGTCAATGGTCAATGGTCATTAGTCAATAGTCATTAGTCATTGGGGATTAGGACTTGGGGGTTGGGGG